>JBATGO010000060.1:0-8879 GCA_049665845.1 Pseudomonadales bacterium
AAAACACCTATGTCGTGATTGGCACCATGTTCCTGGTTACGCTGCTGGTCAATACCTACCTCGGGCCCTGCCTGGCTATATCGCATGCAATGGTGCCGCCAGCCATGCGCGCGCTGGTGTCGGCGATGCTGTTTTTTATCCTGAACCTGATCGGTCTCGGACTGGGGCCACTCACTGCGGGTGTGCTCAGCGACTGGTTTTCGCAAAGCTATGGCAGCGACGGCTTGCGCTATGCAATGCTGGTGGTGGGTATGGTCGGTGGCCTGGCGGTTGTGATGTTTATGCTGGCGGCGCGGCATTTGCCCAAAGACCTGCAAAGGCAGTTTACCGGGTAGCTGCCTTGAAGCCGGCTACGCGGCAAACTGTCCTCGCAATAAAATTTCCACTGCTTCAAGTACCCGCTTTTGCCAGCTGCGCATATCGACCAGCAAGGAAACATCGTGCTGGCGAAGGCTTGCGCTACCGTGCAGTAAACTCCATACCTGAATAGCTGCATCCTGCTGCTTTTTCTTCGACGTGTTCGCCGGCAGCGCACGACCGACAGTTTCGGTAAGCCGCGCGAAGGCATCGGCGCCGACGCGCCGCGCTTCATCCGAAGGCTGGTAATCGCGCTGTCTATCGCCGAATATCAGGCGGTAATGCGCTTCGTGCGTTTTGGCCAGTTCCAGGTAATTACTTGCCGCTCGCAACAACGCCGGCAACGGCGCGCGCAATGCCGGCGTCGATTCCGTGGGCACATCCAGCACCGCGCTGACCATTTCAAAGCCTTCGATGTACAGTGCGTCGAGGATACCCTGCTTGCCATCGAAATGGCTGTAAATGCCAATCGTCGATACGCCTGCCTGCCGGGCAATCGCACGCACACTCAGTGCTTCGGAACCGCCCTGCAGGAAAAGTTTTGAGGCCGCCGCGAGGATCTTCGCCTTGTTGAGGCTCGCTTTGCCTGTATTCGCCTTGCCGGTAATCGGCTTGCCCGTGTTTTGCTTTTTCAGCTTGCCAGGGGACTGTTTTTCAGCGGTCTTGCTGCTCACATTTTGGCCTTTTCGATGGTGCGGATAGAAATAATCCGGAATTGACTTGACGAATCATAACACTGTTATGTTTAATGGCGCAAAGCAATATAACGGCGTTATGGTTTTTCGCAATACGCAGAATCCCGCGCCTCCGGCGCGCGCAAAGACTGAGTGCTAAACCCTGCAAAACAAAGAGCGAGACAATGAACACACAAACGATTGAACTTGAAACCGATTATCTGGTAGTGGGCTGCGGTGCGATGGGCATGGCTTTCGTCGATACATTGCTCGATGAAAGTGACGCCAATATTATTATGGTCGACCGCCACGCCAAACCTGGTGGTCACTGGAACGTTGCCTATCCCTTCGTTACCCTGCACCAGCCGTCAAATTTTTACGGTGTGAGTTCGCGCGAGTTGAGCAAAGGTCACATTAACGAAGTAGGCATGAACAAGGGCTTGTTTGAGCTGGCATCGGGTGCGGAAGTGAGTGCCTATTTCGACGATGTAATGCGCGAAAAATTCCTGCCGAGCGGTCGCGTGCAGTATTTCCCAATGTGCGAATACAGCGGTAATTTCGAGCAAGACAGCGCAGCAGACTACAGTTTCATTTCGAAAACCTGTGGCACGCATTATCGCGTGAAGGTGCGCAAGAAAATTGTTAACTGCACCTACCTCACTGCGACCGTGCCGGCTACGCATACCCCTTCTTACCCGATAGATCCATCACTGCAGTTCATGCCCCTGAATGATCTGGTCAAGATCAGCGAACCACCGGAGGGCTACACCGTAATCGGCGGCGGCAAGACCGGCATCGATGCCTGCCTGTGGTTACTGGAAAACAATGTCGATCCCGACAGGATTCGCTGGATCGTGCCGCGCGACGCCTGGCTGCTCGACCGGAAGAACACCCAGCCAGGCCCTGACTTCTTTGAGTATTCGATCGGCACACAGGCGAAGCAGTTCGAGGCCATCGCCGCGGCGGAGTCGGTAACCGATCTATTCGACAGGCTGGAAGCGGCCGGTGTGCTGGTACGCATCTATAAAGACGTGCGTCCGCAGATGTTTCACGGTGCGACAGTCAGCCAGCTGGAACTGGACGCACTGCGCCGGATTAAAAATGTCGTCCGGATGGGTCGGGTACTGCGCCTCGATGCAGATAAAATAGTGCTCGAGCGCGGTGAAATTCCAACCAGCGCCAAACAGCTTCACGTAGATTGTTCCGCGAGACTGATCAAAGACCTCGCCGCGGTACCGGTATTCAATGGCAAGGTGATAACGCCACAAACCCTGCGCTCCTACCAGCCTGTATTCAGCGCTGCGCTGGTTGCTCACGTGGAAACCAGCTATGAGGACGAGTCGCAGAAAAACCGGATTTGCACGGTGGTGCCCCTGCCCAACCACGATACCGACTGGATCCGAATGCAGTTTGGCCTGATGATGAACCAGTACAACTGGTCGCAAGACAAGGCACTTTCGAAGTGGGTTACCAACAACCGTCTCGACGGCTTCGGCGCGTTGATTCGCAGTGTTACCAAGGATGATGAAAAGAAGCAGGCGATACTCAAACGCATGCGCGACGCGGCGATACCCGCAGTGACAAACCTGCAAAAACTGATCGAGCAAATTGATGAACTGCCACCTGAGGTTGTCGCGCGCTATGCGTGAGCGGGTGCACCAGGCCAACCAGATCCATTGATTGCAATATGCGTCAAGAAAACATAAACGGCGAGAAAAATTATGCAACAGTTCCAGGTAAAAAGAAGCAGGTTTTCCGATCACCGCGTTAACGAAGGTAATAACGGTGACTCACTGCAAGCAGGAGAAGTCACTGCACGCGTCGAGCGCTTCGCGTTTACTGCCAACAATATTACCTATGCTGCAGCGGGCGACATGATTGGCTACTGGAAATTTTTTCCACCCATTGGTAAGGACACCGAAGAATGGGGCGTCATACCCGTGTGGGGATTCGCCGAAATCACAGCGTCGAACACCAAAGGCGTACAGGTTGGCGATCGTCTCTTTGGTTACTGGCCGCCTGCAGATACCATTCACATGAAACCCGTCAAGGTTAGCGAGCACAGCTTTATCGATGGCAGCGAACACCGTGCTGAATTGCCCATTGGTTATAACGTCTATCGCTTTGCCGACAAGGCGGGCAGCAATGACGTGACAGCCGACAACGAGCGTTCGTTGCTTTACCCGCTCTTTCTTACCGGCTTTTTGATCTGGGACGCACTGCAGGAAGTTAGCTGGCACGGCGCCAAACAGATCGTTGTATTGAGTGCTTCCAGTAAAACCAGTCTTGGCCTGGCCTATGCGATCAAGGAAGACGAAAATGCACCGCCGACGGTTGGCATGACATCCGCAGGCAATGTCGACTTTGTTAAATCGCTGGGCGTGTACAACAGCGTGCTGAGCTACGATGATTTCGCAGCGCTCAATGCCTCAACTCCCACTACCATTGTCGACATGGCAGGCAACAGTGAACTGCTCGGCAAGCTGCACAAACATTTTGGTGACAACATGAAGTTTTGCCAGAACGTAGGGCTAACACACTGGGACGCGACCACGCCCAACCCCGATGTCATCGCAGAGCGCAGTGAATTTTTCTTTGCACCAGGACAGATGCAAAAGCGCATGAAAGATTGGGGCCCGAAGGGCTTCGAGGAAACCGTTACCAGCTTTGTGCTGCGCTCGGCCAAAGCGTGTCGCAGCTGGCTGGCCGTAAAAGAACTTCACGGCCTCGACGCGCTCGACGCCATTTATGAGTCGGTTTGCAATGGCAGCGCCAATCCCGCGGAGGGAATCGTTATCAAAATGAGTTAATTGGGGTCAGTGTAAAAATTAAAAAATGATCAATTAATTTGTTCATTTTTTAATTTTTACACTGACCCCAATTAGCTAATTAGCTTAGAACCTGTCGGTAGTGGCGCCCAGCGAGGCGGAGCTGACCTGCCTGGCATACTTGGCTAGCACACCGCGCGTGTGGCGCGACCTGGGTGCTTTCCATTGCTTTTTGCGAGCGGCCAGTTCGCGAGCCGGGAGGTCAACCTTTAGCGTTCGCGTTTTTGCATCGATAGTGATGAGATCGCCGGTTTTTAGTAGCCCAATCGGGCCGCCTACTGCGGCTTCGGGTGTGATGTGGCCCACCACGAACCCGTGCGTACCTCCGCTGAAACGCCCGTCGGTAATCAGCGCAACCTCACCACCGAGTCCCTGCCCCATGATTGCGCCGGTATGGGAAAGCATTTCCTGCATGCCAGGCCCGCCTACCGGACCTTCGTTGCGGATCACCACCACGTCGCCCTTCTTGATTTTCCTGTCAAGTATCGCCTTCAGGGCTGCGTCCGAAGAGTTATAAACGCGCGCGCGTCCTTCAAAACGAAAACCCTCGTGGCCGGATATTTTCGCAACTGCACCTTCTGGTGCGAGGTTTCCCTTTAAGATCACAAGATGACTGTCAGGCTTAATGGGATTTTTTAGCGGGCGAATGATTTTTTGGCTTTTCTCGTAAGGTCTTACACCAGACAGATTCTGCTTCAGCGTTTTGCCGGTTACCGTCAGGCAATCGCCATGCAGCAAACCTGCGTCGAGCAGCATTTTCATCAGCGGCTGTATGCCGCCAATCTCGATTAAATCGGCCATGCTGTGCGCGCCTGAAGGCTTGAGATCAGCCAATAGCGGCACGCGCTTGCCGACACGAGTGAAATCGTCAAGGGTAAGTTTTACCCCTATTGAGTGCGCCATTGCGAGCAGGTGCAATACGAGGTTGGTTGAACCGCCCAGCGCAATACAAACCGTCATGGCGTTTTCGAACGCCTTTTTTGTCATGATCTGCTTCGGCGTAACGCCCTTTTCAACCAGCTGCATTACCGCCTCACCGGCCCGCCTACAATCCTGCAACTTGCTGCCTGAAATCGCAGCCTGCGCGGAGCTGTCTGGCAGACTCATGCCCATCGCCTCAATTGCCGAAGCCATGGTGTTGGCGGTATACATGCCGCCGCAGGAACCGGGACCGGGAATGGCCTTGCTTTCTATCTCGTGCAGTTCCTTTGCCGGAATCAGGTTGTTGGCATGCGCGCCGATCGCCTCGAAAACGCTCACTACATCGAGTTGCTTGCCTTTGTGCTCGCCGGGCAGGATAGTGCCACCATAGACAAAAATCGCCGGCCGATTCAATCGCGCCATCGCGATCATGCAACCGGGCATGTTCTTGTCGCAGCCACCAATAGCCACCACCCCGTCGTAACCCTGGCAGCCCACCACGGTCTCAATAGAGTCGGCGATAACCTCGCGCGATACCAGCGAGTACTTCATGTTCTCGGTACCCATCGAGATACCATCTGAAATGGTGATGGTATTGAAAATCACTGCCTTGCCGCCGGCATCATTCACGCTGGATTCTGCCTCGCGGGCCAGCTTATCGATATGCATATTGCATGGCGTCACCATACTCCATGTTGACGCTATGCCGATTTGCGGCTTTTTAAAATCCGCATCGGTAAATCCAACCGGGCGCAACATCGCGCGGCTGGCGGCGCGACTGTCTCCGTCGACAATTACGGAAGAATACTGGCGAGGGTTGTTTTTTTTGCTTGGCATAGTAATTTGGGGTCAGGGTAAAATTTAAAAAATGAACAGTTGGCGCTGCTGGAGACAGGAAATCCGGGGCATTTATAACAAGAAAAGGGGGCGGCGTCATTTATCCAATAGCGACAAAAGACTCCAACCCCACTTCTTGTTGTTCATTTTTTGTTTTTTACACTGACCCCAATAACTAGACTTTTTGGCAGGTGGCGAGTTTGGCGCCGTTTGCGATGAGCTTGGAACGGCGCTCACCTTCGATCTGTACGTAACGCTTCCAGTTTGCGGCGCCCTTCGAGGCACTTTGGAATTTTTCGGCTCGCGCAAACGATCGGGCGGCATCATCGTAACAGTGCAACGCCGCTTCAGCACTACCACGGCTCATCCAGGTAAGGTCCTCGCGCTTCAGCCCGCCCTTGCTTAGCGCATTGATAGAGGCAACCAGGGCTTTCTCGTTTTCGTTCAGGTTAAGGTAGACACCTGCAAGCCTCGACCAGGCATTGCCGTCGTCAGCCATCTTGGCTGCCTGTTCAAGTACTGGCGAGGCCAGGCGAAATTCCTGCGCACGCTGGTAGGCAGCACCCAGCACTTCAAGATTCTTCTGGTCCTTCTCGACAAAACCATCCTGCATGGCCTGCTCAAGCATACGCGCCGCACGCATCGGTATATCGGCAGCCATATACTGGTAAGCCAACGCGACAAACTGTTTCTCCTTGTCGAGACCTCCCTGCAAGTGAACGAGGTCGAGTGCGAGCATCTCTTTCTTGCTATCTTCCAGCGCGCCGAACATGGCCGAGATCTGCTTCCAGTATTTCACCTTGGGGTATTCGGTTAGCAGCACGCGATTGACACCCACCGCATCCTTGTAGCGCTCCTGCTCGTAATACAGCACCCACTGGAAGTTCAGCCACGGCTCTTTCGGTATCTGCCCTTCGCGCTTCGATTCCGCCATGACATCTTCAACAAGCTTGAGTGCTTCACGCTTGCGTTCCAAATTGTAGTAGGCGCGCGCAAGCAGTACCTTGCCATCGCGCGCTACAACAGTGGTCTCTTTCATCCACTGCTCCAGCTGATTCGCAGCGCCCTTGTAGTTTTCAGTCAGGAACATCAACTGCGCGACGGTATACCGGGTATCGGTACGTTTTTGCTCGTCTGCTTCAGGCTCGTTGATGAACTTCAGGTAGGTCGCAATCGACTGCGGATATTTTTCCTGCGCGTAATACACATAGCCGAGGAAACGATTGACTTCGGAGTGTTCGAAACCCTCGCTGCAGGCGCGCGAAAAAGAACCTTCGAGCTGCTGTTCAGCTTCCGCCCATTGCTCTTCTGCGACGAACTCCTGCACTCGCTCGAGACGTTTGGCGCAGGTCAGGCCGACCGCCTTGCGCTTGCGCGTAATGCCATCCCTGAACTTGAGCTGCTCCTCTTTCTCGGCCTTACTGAGGTTTTTATCGTCATCCTGGGCTGACACAGGTATTACCGCGAACAGTGCAAGAACAATGGCGGCGCACAACGCGACGAGCACTGTTTTACCGCGCTGGATCAATGACGTTGTAAAGGCTGCTTGCATCATGGTTCGTGTCTTGTATTCGGGACGCTGGGCTAGCGACGTCCTTCCGCCAGCTGGAAGGTAAATTTGTAGAGCACACCGGGTACGTCCACCGCGACGCCATTGACCACCCGCGGGTTGTACTTGAGCTTTTCGGCTGCTGTGGCGGCGCTGCGCCCGAAGCCATAATTTTCCGGCCACTCCTCGAGTACACGGATATCTTGCGAAGACCCGGCGGTCGTTACAGTAACTTCCACCACGGCGTAACCGGTCTTGCCCGCTTTCAGCGCACGAGGGGGGTAGCGCGGTTCGGGGATGTAAATCGGGATCATATCGGTATCGCGGGTGAATCCTCCCTCGCCACCAATCTCTGGTTTGAAATCGCCCGCACCGGTGGCAATATTCAGGCCAGCGTCGGGCGCGTCGAGTTCAGCTTCCTGCATTTCGACGTCCGGCGGCGGCGCTTCCACATCGTCGGGTTTATCCGGCAGTTCGTCTTCGATGTTCTCCTGGATGTCGGTGTCGGGCATGGTGAAGTCGGCGATCTTGATCTGGTCATCGGTATTGAGTTCAGCATCGCTCATGCGAATGAGCGCACTCATCAGGATAAACAGCGAAAAGGCGACGATGCCACCGAGCGCTGCGCCTGTACCCATGCGTACTGCTTGCATCTTATCGTTCCTGCCTCGGCTTAACCGTGCGTACTGAAATCTTTGACAGCATTATTTTTCATCGGTTGCGAGCGCAATTTCGGTCACGCCTGCAGCCTTGGCTGCATCAAACACCAGCGCATAGCTGCCGGCATTGGATGCGCCATCGGCCTGGATAACCAACGCACCGAGCGGGTTGTCCGCCGCAATGCGCTCGATAGTGGCTTTGACAGCACGCTCATCGATTTTTTTACGGTCGATCCAGATTTCGTTTTTCTCGTTTATTGCAACCAGCACACTCTGGTTTTTAACTGCATCGCGCACCACGGTGTCCGGGCGCTCAACCGTAACGCCAGGTTCCTTGATAAACACGGCAGTCACGATAAAGAAGATCAGCATGATGAACACCACGTCGAGCATTGGCGTCAGGTCGATTTCGCTGCCTTCTTCGTTGGCTCTCTGTGATGCGCCTTTGGTTGCCATGGCTTATCTACTGCCTGTTTATTGTTGCGATTAATTTATAGGTTGCAATTAATTTATAGGTTGCAATTAATGTCGCTTTTGGCTGCGACTAGCCACGCGCCGAGGGTATATCGTCGGCATGATCATAAGTGAGATGGTCTTCAAGCAGTGCGCCTTCACGCTCCACGATACGCGTCAGGATTGCCTGCGCGAACACACCTGAAAGTGCTGCAACCATACCCGCCATGGTCGGGATGGTCGCCTTTGACACACCGCCAGCCATCAGTTTAGGGTCGCCCCCGCCAGTGACCGCCATGATATGGAACACTGCAATCATGCCGGTTACCGTGCCGAGCAACCCGAGCATGGGTGCCAGCGCGACCAGGGTCTTGATCAGGCCCATATTCTGGGAAATCTTCAGCGAAGTTTCCGAAATCAGTGCTTCGCGAATCTTGCGCGCATTCCAGGAATGCCGCTCGGGGCGCGACTGCCACTCGTTGACGACATTCTTGACATCCTGTTTGAGCCCGAAGCGAAAGTAAAAAATCCGTTCGAAAATCAGCATCCACATCAGGAACAACAGCCCGCCGATCAGGTACAGCACCGGGCCGCCCTGCTC
>JBATGO010000061.1:0-4468 GCA_049665845.1 Pseudomonadales bacterium
GCGTGCCGGCCTGGTATACCGGGCCGGTCGGGGCGAGCTGTTCCATGATATCGGCGCGACCGCCGAACGCGCCGACCGGCAGCCCGCCGCCTATCACCTTGCCCAGGCAGGTCAGGTCGGGCTTGACTTCATACAGGCCCTGCGCACCGTTGGGTGCTACGCGAAAGCCGGTCATCACCTCGTCAAATATCAGCAAAGCGCCGCAGCTGTCGCAGGCCTTGCGCAGCGCTTGCAGGAAGCCGGGTACAGGCGGTATGCAGTTCATGTTGCCCGCTACCGGTTCGACGATAATGCATGCCAGCTGAGCGCCTATGTCACTAACGATCCGTTCAAGCTGCGCGATATCGTTGTAGTTCGCGGTTATCGTGTGCTCTGCCAGGCTGGCCGGCACGCCAGGTGAGTTGGGCACGCCAAAGGTCAGCGCGCCCGAGCCCGCTTTTACCAGTAGCGAATCGGCGTGGCCGTGGTAGCAGCCCTCGAACTTGAGGATCTTGTCGCGCCCGGTAGCGCCCCTGGCCAGGCGAATCGCGCTCATGGTCGCCTCGGTGCCGGAGCTGACCATGCGAACCTTTTCCAGCGACGGCAGCAGCGAGCAGATTTTTTCGGCCAGCAAGATTTCAGCTTCAGTAGGCGCACCGAAACTGGTGCCCAAGGCGGCGGCTTCCGCTATGGCCTCGACTACTTGCGGGTGGGCGTGACCAAGGATCATCGGCCCCCAGGACTGTATGTAATCGATATAGCTGTTGCCGTCTGCATCAAAGAGCCTGGCGCCAGCAGCGCGCTGGATAAACGGCGGTGTGCCGCCAACTGCCTTGAATGCGCGAACCGGCGAATTGACGCCGCCCGGAATCACCGCCAGTGCGCGCTGGTAGAGTTCAGCGGAGCGGCGGGTGGTGTGAGTTGAGGGCATACTTATGACCTGTTCCTGGGCTGATTCTGGTCTGTGTATAAACGTGGGTTGGTGTTCAGCAACAGCGCGCTCTGCATAACATACGCACTGAGGCGTGGCTGGATTAAATTACCGTGCACGAACCTCATGTATTTAACAAGACGTCTTCGACGGGCAGCGGCGTGCCTGCGACGCGTAGCAGCAGCATTTCAATCGCGTGGAAAGCACTGCTGCGCTGGCCGCTCTTGCCGAGCAGGTCGGCGCGCGCGGCCAGTATGGTGCAGCGCTCGATATCGTGGGCCTGGATGCGCGGCAATGCGCGCTGGTACAGCGCGCGCTTTTTGGCTGCGCCGCCTGCGGACCTGATGCCGGCTGCGAGCTGGTTGCGGGCTTTATATTCCAGCAGCGCAGCGAGTTTGCGCAGCTCATAGCCGACTGGGCCGAGCAGTTCGACCGGTTCACTGCCCTCGCTTTTCAGGTGCGCCAGCGCGCGCGCGGCGGCGCGCGGCTGTGCAGCCAGGGCATGGTCGAACATATCGAAAGCGCTAAAGCGCGCGCTGTCGCCGACCGAACTTGCGACCTGTTCAATGCCAATGCTGATCGCCTGCGACGCATCCTTGTCGACAAACCGCAGCGCGAGCTTTTCGAGCTCCTGCTCTGCCGCCACCAGGTTGCCTTCGATGCGTTCGGCCAGCAACTGCGCGGCATCCTGCTGCAGGCGTAAACGGTGTCGTGTGGCGCGGTTTGCCAGCCACTTTGGCAGCTGGTCGGGTTCGAGCGGGTAAACAGGCACATAGATACCTGTGCCGGTAAATTGCCCGACCCATTTGGGTTTGCCGTTGACGCGTGGTGCGCTCACCAGCAGCACCGCGTCGGGTGCCGGATTAGCGAGGTAGTCACACAGTGCATTGCTGCCTTCCAGGCCAATTGCAGAGCTGCTCAGGCGCAGTTCAATAAAGCGTTTTTCGCCAAACAGTGACATTTCGGCGCAGCCAGACAGCCAGGCCTGCCAGTCGAAGCTGCTGTCCTCGATTGTTCTCTCAATGTTGTCGAAGCCCGCTATTTTTGCGGCAGCGCGTATGCTGTCGATTGCGTCGCGCTGTAGCAACGGCTCATCGCCTGCAACCAGGTAGGCCGGGGCAAGGCCGCGTCGAAGTTGAGCGTCGAGCTTGTCGGGATAAACCTGCATATTTACCTGCTTGCCTGTGCTGCGGTGTGCTGCAGCAGTGCGATCGCCTGCTGCACCAGTTTTTCGCGCAGCAATTCGTCCAGCCGCGCGGCCTCGCGCTGCTGAGCGGCGCGCCGTTCCGGACTCGCCAGCTGGGTTTGCTCACTGTGCAACTGCGCCTGCGCCAATGCTTGCCCGCTGGCATCGCGCCAGGCTAGTTCAGCATCGATACTCCTAAGCAGTTCGGCGTCGCGCCCGTCGAAGCTGATCGAAATGCCGCGCACTGCAATGTCGCTGGCGCGCAGGGTCAGCACACTGCCGGCCTGTTTGCGACTGCGGGTAATTGCAATATTCGATTTTGCCAGTTCGTTGCGCAGTACCCTTTGCAGGTTGATGTCGGCGTCGAGAAACAACGGCTGCCAGCCCTGCTGCAGCAGCAAAGGTTTTTGCAGTTGGTAGCCGCAACCGGCCAGCGCAATAGCGCACACTAATACACGCGTTATTGCGCGCACAATCGCAAAAGGCTTGTTGGCTGGAATGGCGCCTGGCACGATGCTCTGCAGCTCCCTAGTTGGCGACGATATTGACCAGCTTGCCCGGCACCACGATCACCTTGCGTACCGTTTTGCCGTCGATAAATTTCTGTGCGTTTTCCTGCGCCAGCGCGAGTGCTTCGATACTTTGCCGGTCGGCATCGGCTGCAACCTGCAGCCTGGCGCGCACTTTGCCATTGACCTGCACCACCAGTTCAAGCTCACTGCGCACCATTGCAGCCTGGTCGGCCAGGGGCCAGGGGGCGTCGAGAATGTCGGCGCCGTAACCCAGATCGATCCAGAGCGTGTGGCAAATATGCGGGGCGATCGGTGCGAGCAGGCGCAGCAGCAGGCCGATGCCTTCAGCCGCAACCGTATTCGCAGCGCTATTCTTTGCAGCGCCACGTTGCACAGCATTATCGTTCGAGAGGTGATCCGGCAATACCTTGTAAAGCGCGTTGAGCATGCTCATGCAGGCAGCAATGACGGTGTTGAACTGGTTGCGCTCAAAATCTTCCAGGGCTTTTTGCAATGCGCTGTGTATGTCCAGGCGGAGCCCTGCCAGCGCATCGCTGTCGGCCCGTTGCAGTACGTTCCCGCCATGCCCTTTGTCATTGAGCGCCGGAATTGCGTCTTGCAATCCCTCGCGGTGTTGCTGGCAAAAATTCCACAACCGCTTAAGAAAGCGCTGCGCACCTGCCACGCCGTCGTCATGCCATTCCAGGGTTTGCTCCGGCGGCGCGGCGAACATGGTGAAAACACGCACCGTATCTGCGCCGTAGCGGTCGATAGTGGTTTGCGGGTCGACGCCATTATTCTTGCTCTTCGACATTTTGGTCATGCCGCCGATTTCAAGTTGCTGTCCGCCGGTTTTGTGGCGCGCCTCGAGCACGCGGCCCTTGTCATCGCGCACCACTTCCACGTCGCTGGGGTTAAACCAGTCGATACCGCCATCGCTGCGTTTGCTGAAATAGGATTCGGCCAGCACCATGCCCTGGCAGAGCAGTCGCTTGAACGGCTCGTCGCAAGCAACGTGGCCATCGTCGCGCAGCAATTTATGGTAGAAGCGTGCGTACAGTAAATGCAGGATCGCGTGTTCGATGCCACCTACGTACTGGTCTACCGGCAGCCAGTAGTTGGCGCGCTCACTGTCGAGTATGCCGGCATCGTAATCGGGGCAGGTAAAGCGTGCGTAGTACCAGCTCGATTCCATAAAGGTGTCGAAGGTGTCGGTTTCGCGCTCGGCTGCGCAGCCGTCGACGTTTACCTTGCGCCACGCGCCGTCTGTCTTGATCGGCGAGTGCACGCCGTCCATCACCACGTCTTCGGGCAGCAACACCGGCAGCTTATCTGCGGGTACCGGTATTTCGCCGCCTTCGGGCAGGTTGAGCATCGGGATGGGTGCGCCCCAGTAACGCTGGCGCGAAACGCCCCAGTCGCGCAGGCGATAATTAACGCTGCGTTCGCCGGCATTCTTTTCAATCAGCGCGTCTGTGATTGCGCGGCTGCAGTCGTCGAAATCCAGCCCGTCGAACGGTGCAGAATTGACGCTAACGGTTTCACTCTTGCGCGCATACCATTCCTGCCACGCATCGCTGCTGAAGGCAGGATCGCTGGCATTGGTGCTCGCGACGACTTGCTCGATGGGTAATGTATAGGCTTGCGCGAAGGCAAAGTCACGCTCGTCGTGGGCGGGCACGGCCATCACTGCGCCGGAACCGTAGTCCATCAGTACATAGTTGGCGATCCACAGGGGCAGGCGGCGGCCGTTCAGCGGATGCGTAACCAGCAAGCCGGTGTCGATACCGCGCTTTTCCATGGTCGCCATATCCGCCTCGGCAAGCGACTGTTTTTTGCATTGCTTGATAAACTTTGCGT
>JBATGO010000062.1:0-22703 GCA_049665845.1 Pseudomonadales bacterium
ACCAGGCCACCGGCGTAGGGCTTGGCAACACTATCGGCAGCGGCACTGCGACCGTTGAACTGGCAGACCTCGACGCCTGCGATACGATTTTCGTGATCGGCGCAAACCCCGCGTCCAACCATCCGCGATTTATTCACAAACTGAAAGCCTGTCGCGATCGCGGCGGGCATGTCATCGTCATTAATCCTGCACGTGAACCCGGGCTGGTGCGTTTTGCGCTGCCCAGGAGCGCACGATCGCTGATTGCAGGTGGCAGCGAGATCGCTTCACACTATTTACAACCACAGATTGGCAGCGATATCGTCGTGTTGCACGGCCTTGCCAAAGCGATTCTGGAGCTGGGCGCGGAAGACAGCGAATTTATAAGCGCGCATTGCAATGGTTTTGCAGAATTTAAAGGTTTACTGCAATCGTTGCAGTGGGCCGATATCGAGCGGGCTGCGGGGCTTTCCAAAGCGGCCATCGCCGAGGTCGCAAAAGTTTATGCTGCATCGGACAACACGGTTTTCGCCTGGGGCATGGGCATTACCCATCACAGCACCGGTGTGGCCAATGTCGAATGCATCAGCAACCTTGCCTTGTTGCGCGGCATGATCGGTGCGCCGCATCGCGGGCTGCTACCGCTGCGCGGGCACAGCAACGTGCAGGGCATTGGCACTATCGGCGTAAAGCCGGTGCTTGCCGACGACGTATTCGCGCAGATGCAGCAGCGACTTGGCGTTAATATGCCAGCCGGCAACAGTGGCGGTATGGACACGCTCGCCTGTCTCGAAGCGGCTGAACGCGGCGACATTGATACTGCCCTGGTGATGGGCGGCAACCTGTATGCTGGCAGCCCCGACGCTGCCTGGGCAGCGCGCGCACTGGATGCGATTGGCTGCAAGATTTTCCTGACCACGACGCTGAACCAGGGCCATGTACACGGTGTTGCCAGCGGCGAAGTGCTGATATTACCCGTAGCGGCGCGCGACGAGGAGCCGGAGCCCACCACGCAGGAGTCAATGTTCAACTTTGTGCGCCTCAGCGATGGCGGCATCGAGCGTATCGCCGCGGTGCGCTCTGAAATCGATGTACTGGTGGGTATCGCTACGCGGCTGTTTGCCAATGAGCAGTACCGCAACAACATTGGCAATTTCGATTTTTCCGCGTTCAGCTCACGGCGGTCGATTCGAGAGAGTATCGCCAGTGTGATTCCCGGTATGCAGGCGCTCGCAGATATCGATGTTGCCAGGCGCGAGTTTCACGTGCAGCACCGCATCATGCACAAGCCCGAATTCAATACTGCTGATGGCCGCGCGAATTTTGTCGCGCAGCCGCTCGCGGCATTCGCTGCCAGCCCGGACTATCCCTTCAAACTGATGAGTGTGCGCAGCGAGGGGCAGTTCAATTCTATTATTTACGAGCAACAGGACAGTTATCGCGGCGTCACACACCGGCGCGTGGTATTGCTCAATCGCGAGGATATGCAGGACATGGGGCTGGTCGAAGGTGCCGCGGTTACCTTGCGCTCTCAGTACGGTGCAATGCATGACCTGGTTGCGCAAAGCTTTGAACTGCCGCGCGGCAATGCCATGGCCTATTACCCCGAGGCCAACGTGTTGATCGGCAGGGAGCGCGATGCTCGCAGTCAAACCCCTGCGTTTAAATCGGTCGCAGTTAATGTGCTGCCGGCTGCGGCTAACGCATCAAATCTGTGAGCGTACTGCATTGAACAAGATTTATATTACCGCCAACCAGTTGCTGGAGGATTCCTTCGCACTGGCGATGGATATCCTGGAGAGCGGATACAGGCCGACATTTCTTATTGCTGTATGGCGCGGTGGCACCCCGATCGGCATCGCAATACAGGAAATGCTTGCCTACCACGGCTTGCAAACCAACCATATTTCCGTGCGTACATCGTCCTACACCGGCATCGACCAAAGAGCCAAACAGGTACGCGTGCACAGCCTCGGTTATGCAGTCGATACCCTGCGCGCCAGTGACCGCCTGTTAATTGTCGATGATGTACACGACAGTGGCCTGTCGGTAGAAGAGCTGATTGCGCAGATCCGCCTGCAATGTGGCGACGATTGCCCGCAGGATATTCGTCTTGCCACTGTCTATTACAAGCCAAAAAAATCGCAGGTCGCTCGAGTGCCCGATTACTATATTCACCAGACCAATGATTGGCTGGTATTTCCGCACGAACTGGTTGGACTGAGTGAAACCGAAATCGCCAGTGAAAAACCCGGTTTGCGCGATGTTGTAAAACGCATGGGTCCGGCCGGTAAATTGCCCCGCAAAAGCGAGTAATTGCGATTTTGATAACCCTGCACCTGCTGCGCCATGCCAAGTCGAGCTGGGACGAACCCGGCCTTGCCGATACAGAACGGCCACTGAACACTCGCGGTAAGCGCGCCTGCAAGCTAATGGCGCAGGTTTTTTTGCAACAGGACGGAGCCTTACAGAATATCTACTGCAGCCCCGCGCGGCGTGCGAGGCAGACGCTGGAGAGAATTTCTGCGCAGTTGCCAGAAGCACTGCAGTGGCAGATTGACAACAGCCTTTATACCTTCGATGTCGAAGACTTGCTTGAGTGGTTGCAAAGCCAGGTAACGGACGCCGCGCATGTAACGCTGGTAGGACACAATCCTGCGCTCACGGATTTGTGCAATTACCTGGGCGACACGCCTGTCGCGAATCTGCCAACTTGCGCTTACGCTCGCATCGAATTCGATATTGCCAGCTGGCACAAGGTATCTGTACGGCAGGGAAAACTTGCAAGGCTGATAAGACCGAAAGATTTTGATTAGCACTCGGGATTTGATGCCTCCAGCAGGTAACATACCCGCAGCCATGACCGTCCGGCGGCAGGGACGCCGCCGGCGAGCGTACACGGATGTATTTACAGCGTGTCATGGCTGCGGGTGTGTTTCCTGCGAGATGTCGCAACCACTCGGACTGAAACTGCATGCTCTTTGCGTAATACACCCCCGAGCCGGATTCACACTCTCCGCCTAAATTAAGCGCTGGAGCGAGCAATTTTGAAAACACTCTACGAAGCCAGCAACACCCTCGACGCACAAATGCTCTGCGACTGGTTGCAACAGGCCGGCGTGCACGCCAGGATAGAAGGCAGCTACCTGCAGGGCGGTGTCGGCGAGCTACAGGCCATGGGCATTATTCGCGTGGTTGTAGACGATGCTGATTATTATGCCGCACGGGAATCGCTTGGTGCCTGGGAAGCGCTGCAGCGCGAGGACTCGGGCCAGGGCGATGCACTGCGCGCCGAAAGGGTTGCGTTACTGGGGCGTCTTTTTTTTCGCCGCATGGCCTGGGTTGTATTGCTGGTCAGCGGGTTTTTTGTGCTGGCGTATTGGCTGCGCGCTTGATTCGCGAATCTGGCTACAGCCAGCCTAATTCCCGGCGAGTACTGCAAGGTAACGTTCGATAGTAGCCTGTAATCCCATTTGCAGCGCATCGACAGTAATTGCATGGCCTATGGATACTTCGGCCAGGTGCGGCAGGCGCCGGTACAGTACCAGGTTTTCCAGATTCAGGTCGTGCCCTGCGTTGATAGCCAGGCCAATATTGTGCGCATGCTGCGCCGCCTCACAGTGTGCTGCAAATATTTTTTCAGCGTGATCGCTATCGCCACAAGCGAACGCAGCGGCAAACGGCCCCGTGTACAGTTCGATACGGTCGGCGCCGATATCGCGCGCGCGGCTGAGCTGGTCGTGATCGGGATCCATAAACAGGCTTACGCGAGCGCCGCATTGTTTAATGCGCTTGATGGACGCCGCAAGTTGGCGGTTATCGCCCGATAAATCAAAACCGTGGTCCGAGGTTAACTGGCTGCTGTTGTCCGGCACCAGGGTGGCCTGGTCGGGCTTGCACTGCTCGACAATTTCTGTGAAACCGGGGTAGTCGGTAAAATCCTGGCGCTTTGTCGCACAGGCGCCGGCCGCGGGATTGCCTTCTATGTTGTACTCAATATTGGAGCGACGCGCATGTTTATGCAGCAGTGCAGCAAGGGCGCTGCAATCTTCAGGGCGGATATGGCGCTGGTCAGGTCGTGGGTGTACGGTGATACCTGCTGCGCCGTTATCAAGGCATAGCCGGGCGAATTCGACCAGGTCAGGATTATTGCCTTCGCGCGAATTGCGAATCAACGCAATTTTATTTACGTTTACGCTGAGCGCGATTGCAGCGTGGTTATCATTCAATGCAGTTTTTATCCGTACTTTGCGGGCGAAGCATGGAGCAGGCTTTCAATCACGCTGCTGTCGTATGCGCGAGCTGCCGTGTGGGCATACTGCTGAATCAAGGCTTGCGAAAGGCGCGTTTGATCACAATCGCTTCTACCGGCACGTTGGCGTGGCCTGCCGGATGGACACGCGTAGGCACTGCTTTAATCGCGTCGACAACTTCCATTCCCGAAATAACACTGCCAAAGACCGCGTAGCCCCACTGTGCCGGATTTTTACCACTGTGATCCAGCTGCACGTTATCGGCGACATTGATAAAAAATTGCGAGGTGGCCGAATGCGGCGCGTTGGTACGCGCCATGGCGATGCTGCCCATGACATTCTGCAGCCCGTTATCGGCTTCATTCTGTATGGGTGCGCGGGTTGGCTTGCGCAACATATCTTCGGCAAATCCGCCACCCTGGATCATAAAGCCATCGATGACGCGGTGAAAAATCGTGCCGTCGTAATACCCCTCATCGACGTAGGCGAGAAAATTTGCAACGCTTTGTGGCGCTTTCGCTGCATGCAGGGCGAGTTCTATATCACCCATACTGGTTTCGAGGATTACCGTAGTAGTTTTAGCTGCAGCGCTTGAGGGTTCATCCCCTGCAGCTTCAGCACCGGCAGTCATCTTGCGTGCCGATTCCATTGCGTTCAGTGGCAGGCACGACAGCAGCAATGCGCAGCTAAGCATATAAACACGCGCCGCTGCGCCAATCGTTTTGCGAGAAAAACGTGTATCGTTCAGGTGAATGTGGCCCATAGGTCTGCGTTTCCGGTTGAGTGAAAAAAAGGTGAGGGCAAGCGCGCCAGCTAAAAAACCGCAGGGTTTTCCATCAGGCCCATTCGCTGTTGCGAGATTTTGGCTTGAAGCGCGGGAGTATTACAGCCAGCAGTGCGCCAATCGCCACAGCCAGCGCGCCGCGCATAAACCAGTCCTTGTTGCTCTTGTTTGAGAGCCTCGCGTTTTCAGCTTGTAACTCGGCAATCTGCACTTTAAGCATTTCATTTTTTTGCAGTAATTCGCGGTTGTTGATATCGAGATTGATCGCGTTGGAGGAAATCTTCTTGATGCTGGCCAGTTCACTGCTTAACGATTGGTTTTGTTTTGACAATGACTGCAATTGCTGGCGTGCGTCATTGTTGGCTTCACTTACCGAGGCGCTTTCACTGCTGAGCAAATCGAGCCGCTTTTGCAAATCGCTGCGCTTTTCGCGTTCGCTTTGCAGCTGGCTGCGCGCTATCGGCTTATTGCTGAGATACTGGTTTTCGATCCAGCCTTCGGTACCACTACTGGTACGCACCCTGGTAAAACCGGCTGTTTCATCCGCTTCAAGGATCGCCAGCTGGGAGCCGGTTTTGATGCCGCGATGCACAATGCGGTGTTTGGTCGACTTGCCGCTGTATAGCGGCACGTAAAACTGGTCGGCGACGTAGCCAACGGATTCCGCGGTGGCCAGGCTGGCCAGCGCACAGCAGGCTATCAGCAGCAAGCCGGCCTGTTTGAAGCGTATTTTTGCCTTGTAAATAGTTGGTCTAAGCCTGAGCGACATAATTTACCTGTTAGTCTCGATACGTTTACGCAGCGCCGGCGGACCGGCCTGCGGTCTCGGCTCTGTAATCACTTGATTTCACCACTGCTTTTTTTCACCGCTTCGCTGCTTTCTTCTTCCTTGATATGCGGCATTACGATCAACATCGTCAACACCATCAGCAAGAGGGTAAAACCGATCGCGCTGTAAAGCTTGTAGCTTACCCAGGCCGCTTCCGAAAACCCGTAGGCGACGTACAAATTTAGCGCCCCGACGATAAAAAAATTACCTATCCAGAGTTGGTTCAGGTTGAGCCAGGTTTTCCCGGGGAGTGTGAGCTGGCTGCCCAGCATGCGTTCGAGCAGGCTTTTTTCACTGAAAAGCATCGCACCGAGAAAGACCAGGCCCAGCACCCAGTTAAAAATAGTCGGTTTCCACTGGATGAAAAGCTCGTTGCGCAATACCAGTGTCGCACCGCCAAATATCATCACCGCGACCAGCAGCCAGATATTTTTTTTCTCCAGCTCGCGAGTCAGCAGCGAAGACACCACAACCTGCAGCAGGGTCGCGACCATCAGCACCGCGGTTGCCGAGAATATGCCATCGAAAGTGTGGCTGTACCCGAACAGCGTCACGCTTTCGCCGTCGAGCTTGTAGACGATGAAAAAAAGGGCAATCGGGATCAGTTCGAGAATGGAACGCATCGGGCAAAATTCATTTGGCTGGGGCAGGGCAACAGGCCCCGTGGGCGCCGATTCGGCGGCGCGTAATTAAAACACAGAAAAGCACAGCCGCGCGCCGTACTCCGCCAGCAGTGCAGTCCGCGTTCTGAACACGACAGTTGTCGCCCGCGTAATCGCACAGATTGCACAACAGATGTACAATGTCCGGCTAAGCGCTTGTCACAGCTTTGTTTTTTTATGACGGTAGATCTTCACACCCACAGCACTGCATCGGATGGCGCGCTGAGCCCGGCGGCGTTGCTGGCGCGCGCGCAGGGCAACGGTGTGCGCATGCTGGCACTGACCGACCACGACAGTGTCGAGGGCGTGCGCGAACTGGCTGTGCAATTTGGTGACGCGCCCGGTTTACGGCTCGTGCCGGGCGTCGAAATCAGTACTGTGATCGGCGCCCAGGGTGTCCATGTGGTTGGTCTTTGGGTGGACATCGAAGCGCCAATGCTCACTTCGCTGCTTGCCGGCCAGCGCAGCTTGCGCGAAGCGAGGGGCCAGGCGATCGGTGAGCGGCTCGCGCGGGCAGGTATTGCCGGCGCTTTTGAGGGTGCGACCGCGTTGGCCGGCGATGCGGTGCTGAGCAGGCCGCACTTTGCCCGCTACCTGGTCGCACAGGGCCATTGCAGCGGTGAGCAGCAGGCCTTCAAACGCTGGCTGGGTCGCGGCAAGCCCGCTGATGTACGCTGCGCCTGGCCGGGGGTCGACGCCGTGGTGGCAGCGATTCACGCGGCCAGCGGTGTCGCAGTGCTCGCGCACCCGCTCAAGTACCAACTTACACGCCGGCGCCTGGTCGCATTACTCGCCGAATTTCGCGCGGCTGGCGGGGATGCGCTGGAACTGGTCAGCGGTGCGCAGGCCCCCGGCACGATTGCGGACTTATGGAAGCTCGCGGTGCAACACCAACTGGCCTGTTCAACCGGGAGTGATTTTCACAGCCCGTTGCAGACCTGGTGCGACCTCGGGTGCCAAACGGTGCTGCCTGACGCGGTGCCCTGCATCTGGCAGCAGTACGGATTGCAATGAGCCAGTTTTTCACTGTGCACCCCGACAATCCCCAGCCACGCCTGCTCAGGCAGGCGGCCGATATTATCCGCGCGGGTGGCATCGTCGCTTATCCCACCGATTCCGGTTACGCGCTGGGCTGCCATATCGGCGACAAGAACGCGCTGGAGCGCATCAGGAAAATTCGCAAGCTCGATGCGAAGCATAATTTTACCCTGGTCTGCCGTGACCTGAGCGCACTGGCGGTTTATGCGCGGGTCGATAACGTGGCCTATCGCGCCTTGCGCAGCCACACGCCGGGCCCCTACACTTTTGTGCTGCAGGCCAGCAACGAAGTACCGCGCCGCCTGAAACATCCAAAGCGCAAGACCATCGGTATCCGCGTGCCCGATAACATCGTCGCGCAGGGCTTGCTTGCCGAACTCGACGAACCACTGATGAGCGTGACGCTGATCATGCCGGGTGAGTCCATGCCGCTGCTCGATCCTTACGAAATCGGGGATTTGCTGGGCGCGCAAATCGAACTGGTTATCGACGGCGGTTACTGCGGCATGGAGCCGACCAGTGTGATCGACCTGTCCGGCGAATTTCCGGAAGTGCTGCGTGAGGGTGCTGGCAGTGTGGACGGGTTTCGTTGAAGCGGCGGCTGTTGATGTGGTCCGGCGCGCTGCAACGGTGGTACTGCACCGGTGAGTGCTGCATTCGAAGGTGGTACAGCCGTTTGTGTTGCAGCGACAGGCATCGCAAAGCCCGCGATTCTCAGATCAATTTGATGCTCAAGCCAATTTATTGCCACAAATCACGCAGGCCAGCGCTGTAGTCGACACCTTGTTTGTCGGTATAATGCACAATTATCGTTAACAGCCGCGCAAAATACGCGCATCGGCATGCCTGGACACGGTTATGGTTAATACGGTTGATCCAGCCGACAAGCCAAGCAACGTCGTCGACCTCGGCGCAGTGCGCGAGGCGCAGGGCGGCGATTCGCTGACGGCGCTGCGTGATCGTGATCGCGTCAGCGTGCCGCGGCTTTTGGAACTGCGCCAGGGTGCGAGGCAACAGCAAGTCCCGCAGCAGCTGCCACTTGCAATTGTGCAGGGCGAGCCCCTGCTGGAATTGCCACAGGATCTGTACATACCACCCGCCGCGCTGGAAGTTTTCCTCGAGGCCTTCGAAGGGCCACTAGACCTGCTGCTGTACCTGATCAAGCGCCATAACCTCGACATTCTTGAAATTGATGTTGCGCTGCTTACCGAGCAATACATGCAATATGTACGGCTGATGGACGTCATGCAGTTCGAGCTGGCGGCTGAGTATCTGGTGATGGCGGCCACGCTGACTGAAATCAAGTCGCGCATGCTGCTGCCGCGCGCGCAGGAAGTCGACGACGACGACGAGGATCCGCGTGTACAGTTGATCAGGCGTTTGCAGGAGTACGAGCGCTACAAGAAAGCGGCCGAAGACATCGAAGCGATGCCGCGCGTCGAGCGCGATATTTTTGTTGCCGAGGTTGCGCCACCGCCAGACGACCGGCCGATGCCGCAGCCCGATATCGACCTGAAGGAATTACTGGTCGCGCTGGGCGATGTACTACTGCGCGCAGATATGTTCGAAAGCCACCACGTATCGCTGGAGCCCTTGTCTACCCGCGAGCGCATGGGCAACGTACTCGACCGCCTGCAGGGTGGTAGTGAATTCATACCCTTTGCTGAATTTTTCAGGGCAGCGGAGGGCAGGGCCGGTGTGGTGGTCACCTTTTTGGCGATCATGGAGCTGATCAAGGAAGCCTTGATAGAAATTGTGCAGGCAGAACCCTTCGCGCCAATTCATGTACGCGCCAGGGTCGCATAGATGGCTGCATAGTTCCGGGATTGCTCAATCAGGCTTTGTACAGGCCGGTTTAGCGTATTCAGGTTTAGCGTATTCAGGTTTTGTATAGCTTGCCCCGCGCAGGGTGAGTCGAAGCAACGTGGTTAGAAGCAACGTTGATACAAAAAAAGTTGTTGGCAGCAACACGGTTAACAGGCGCTGCGCAACCCTGTCCGGTCGCAGCACAGCTATCCGGCAAACGAGGAGCACCAGGCGATGAAAATTGAAGATCTCGATCTGCTCAAGCGTATCCTCGAGGGCGCCCTGATGGCGTCAGACAGGCCGTTGCCGAAGCGCGCGTTGAAAGAATTGTTTGACGAGCTTGAATGCCCTGACGATCAACTGATCGATGCGGCGCTTGCTGAACTCGAGTCCGATTGCGAATCGCGCGGCTTTGAATTGCAGAGCGTGGCCAGCGGCTATCGCTACCAGGTGCGCGAGGAGCTCGGCCAGTGGGTCAACAAGCTGTGGAAGGAGCGCGCACCGCGCTACTCTCGTGCGTTGCTCGAGACGCTGTCGCTGGTCGCTTACCGTCAGCCGATCACACGCGGCGAAATCGAGGAAATTCGCGGCGTGGCGGTGAGCACGCAAATTATCAAGACCCTGCTCGAGCGCGAGTGGGTCAAGGTGGTCGGCCACCGCGATGTGCCCGGGCACCCGGCTATTTATGCCACTACCAAACAGTTTCTCGATTACTTCAACCTTAAAAGTCTCGACCAGTTGCCGCCGCTTGCGGAAATTCGTGAGCTCAGCACGATCAGTCGGGAGTTCAATATCGAACTGCCGCCTGCACTGATCGAGTCTGCCAATGATGTCGAAGTAGCTGCTGAAGCTGAATCCGGTGAGCCGGTGGCGGATGCTGGTGAAGCGGCTGGCAGCACAAGCACGGCATCCGGCGAGGATGACAGCGACTACGCAGACACAGCCGAAGAAGCAGCAGAGAAGGCAAAAGAGCCGCTGGCAGCATTTGAAAGCTGGCAGCATGAAGAAGCCGTTGGCGACACTGTGGAAGATCCCGATTACGAAGCCGAACTGGAAGCGCAGATGTCAGCGCGGCCAGATGATCCGGGCCTGCAAGTCTGACCTGTTGCCGCTGCATGCCAGCGATGCACTCGCTTCGCGGCCTAACCCCTGAAAATTTCCGGTTACCCATCCATGGCAGAGCGCCTGCAGAAATTTCTCGCCGCGGCGGGCTTCGGCTCGCGTCGCGAAATCGAAACCTGGATTGCCGCGGGGCGCCTGCGCGTGAATGGCGAAGTAGCGGTGCCTGGTACCAAGGTCGACGGTAGCGAAAATATTGAACTGGACGGCAGTCGCCTGCGCATCGCTGAGCCCGACAGCAAGCGACGGATAATTATCTATAACAAGCCCGAGGGGGTGGTGTCGACGCGCTCCGACCCGGAGGGACGCAAAACGGTATTCGACAAGCTGCCGGTGAAAAAGCGCGAGCGCTGGATCGCGGTGGGTCGTCTCGATATCAATACCACCGGCCTCATCCTGTTCACTAACGATGGGAACCTGGCGAACAGGCTGATGCATCCTTCCGGACAGATCGATCGCGAGTATGCAGTGCGTGTAAAAGGTGATGTCGACGAGGCGATGCTGCAGCGTCTGCGCGATGGTGTGCTACTGGACGACGGCATGGCGAAATTCAGCGATATCCAGCCGGGCCGTGATGCGACCGGCAGTAATCGCTGGTTTTATGTCGTGCTGATGGAAGGGCGCAATCGCGAGGTGCGGCGCCTGTGGGAATCGCAGGGCGTACAGGTCAGTCGCCTCAAGCGGGTGCGTTACGGTAATATTTTTATGCCTTCGCACCTTAAGCAGGGGCAGTACACAGAGCTGGATGAGGCGGCGGTGGTGAACCTGGCAAGGCTTGTGGGAATTGGATGATGTGGGTGGGTGGGGGTGTGAGTGAGAGTGTGGAGTGGTTTCCGCGAGCCGAAACCGGTATTGCATTCATGACACGCTATAAATACATCCGTGTACGCTCGCCAACGGCATCCATGCCGTTGGACGGTCATGAATGCAATACCGGCTTCGTCTCCCGACCACAATCCACGCGCTGATTTAATGTGAATATCGAACGTATGCGCTAGCCAGCGGCGTGGCTTGAGTTCCGTGCGTCGATACCTGCATTGTATCCATGACACGCTGTAAATACGGGCGCGGTGCCTCGTATGGGCCGGCAGGAAGCTATTGCGCATCCATGGCCGTACGGCGGCATGGACGCCGCCGTCGAGCGTACACGGATGTATTTAAAGCGTGCCATGGATGCGTGATCGCTTCCTGCGAGATACCGGGCGCTATCAAGCGCTAAAAACGCCTGCATGGTCATGGATGCAGTGAAGATTTTTTTCCGGCCATAAGGCCGAGCGACTTTTCAAGTTTATCAGGCTGCCTGCTGTACCTGGTCGCGGCCACTCTCCTTGGCCAGGTACAAGGCCTTGTCGGCACGCGCAATCAGCTCCTCGGGCAACTCATCGTCCTGCTGCTCCGCTACGCCAAATGATGCCGTGATGTTGTCGATCAACTCGTTGGTTGCTTGCTTGCGCAACGACAATCTGTGCATCATTTCGCGTGTGCGTTCGGCCAGCTTCGCCGCCGCAGCGCTGCCATCTTCAAGCAGGTAGGCGAATTCCTCACCGCCGTATCTTGCTGCGAGCGTATTGTCGGGGCAAAGCTGCTGCATGATTTGCGCGACACCCTGCAGTACTTTATCGCCAATCAAATGTCCGTAAGTATCATTCAGTGATTTGAAATGATCGAGGTCGACCAGGACCAGCGTGGCGCGCTTGGTTTCGGACTCGCACAATTCGTACAGTTTCCTGTCGAAAGCGCGACGATTGCCTAACTTGGTCAGCGGGTCCGTATAGGCATCCCGCTCGCGCTGTTCAAGCTGTGATTTGAGTGCCGCGATTTCCAGCTCTGCAGAGCTCAGTTGTTCGTGAAACCTGTCGAAGACGGTGCTGGTTTTTTCGGTCGACGCAATCAGGTTCTTCACGACCAGTTTAATTGTTTCCGGTTCGCTGGATTGAGTCAGGGTGGCAAGGTTTTGCTGCAGGCTGTTATTGAGGTCGTCGGTGCCTGCGCGCGTGCTGTCGACATCCTGTGTAAGCTCGAGCAGCAGGTTGCTCAGCGATTCCTGTACGCTTTCCTGCAGTTGCACTTCATCGCGAAATACGTGCTTCCTGAAAAGTTTTTCTGACACTTCCGGTGCGCAGGTGCCGGTTGTCGAGATTTCATTGTCGAGCGCTACTTTTAATTCGGCATCACGATTGGAAACGTAGGAGTACCACAATGCGAAATTACAGGGGTTAGGCACGATGTTGTTTTGCACCATCATCGGGATGGCTTTTTTTACGTACCTTGAAGCGGTTTTTTTGTTTTCCGGAAAACCCAGAGTCACGAGTGCACCTCACATCACAACGTTGCAGCAGTGCTGCAAATATTTTTACCTAATATCCATGCGTGTTTTTCGCGCGCAGTGCGCTGTGCCTATACCTGTACCCTGATGACTTCAGCATGCAGCGAGGCAGGCTCTGCTATTCCTTTTTGCGCTAGCCATGTACCAGCCTAGCGCAACATCGATGAAGTACTAAGGCGCATGTAATTAACTTTGTCGATGCACGCAGAAATTTTTAATTTGGCTATTAATTGCGCAATTTTGCATAAATATGCAGCAGATGCATCGCTATAGACCAGCCAAAAGACAGCGTGGCAAGCGCCAGGAAAAACAGCGCCTGCAGCTCCTGCTCGAGTGAACCCGGCGCGCGCTTTTCGATCCAGTAGAGCATCGCGCAACTGGTGAAGAAGACCACAGCACTAATTGAGAAATGCGCGAGCCTGCGGCGATCGTTTTGCACCAGACGGCTAAGTCGTTTATGGAGCCTTGCGCGAAGTTTCATGCCAGGCGGCACCATTAGTGTTTTATTCAGCCGAGCAGATTTTGCATGATGCCGAAATACATTTTGGTGAGTTGTTCCAGTTCTGCCACATTGGTACGCTCGTCCACTTTGTGGATGGTGGCATTCACCGGGCCGAGTTCGACCACTTCGGTGCCGGCCGGTGCGATAAAGCGCCCGTCGGAAGTGCCGCCGGCGGTGCTCAATTCACAGCGCTGCCTGCTCACCTGCATTACTACATCGCGCACCGCGTCGATCAGTTTGCCCGGCCGGGTAAGGAAAGGGTGACCACTGTGCTGCCAGCGTATTTCGTAGTCGAGGTTGTGCCGGTCAAGCATTTCGATCACACGCTCCTGCAACTGCACGGCGGTCGATTCTGTTGAATAGCGAAAATTGCCGAGTAATTTCAGCGCACCCGGCACCACGTTGGTCACGCCGGTGCCTGCGTTGATATTCGAAACCTGGAAACTGGTAGGCGGGAAATGCTCGTTGCCGCCGTCCCATTCGGTACGCACGAGTTCGGCCAGTGCCGGCGCCAGTTCGTGAATCGGGTTGCGCGCCAGCTGCGGGTAGGCAACGTGGCCCTGCACGCCGTTAACCTGTAGTTGAAACCCCAGCGAGCCGCGCCGGCCGATTTTCACGACATCGCCAACCGTCTCGCTGCTGGATGGTTCACCTACAATGCACCAGTCGATCTGTTCGCCCGCATGTTGCAGGTGTTCGACAACTTTCACTGTGCCGTTAACCGCGTCGCCTTCTTCATCGCTGGTAATCAGAAACGCCAGGCGACCGTTGTGGTGAGGATGCGCTGCGACAAACTGTTCAGCGGCAACCACCATCGCAGCGAGACTGCCTTTCATATCGGCCGCGCCGCGCCCGCGCAGTTCCCCATCGACCACGCGCGCCTCAAACGGTGGATGCTGCCAGTTGCTTGCGTTACCGGCGGGGACAACGTCGGTATGCCCGGCGAAGGCGAGCAATGGGCCGCTTTGACCGTGCACGGCCCAGAAATTATCGACTTCGCCAAAGCGCAGTTGCTGCACGTCGAAACCGGCTTCTTGCAGTCGCTCTGTCATCAAGGCCTGGCAGCCAGCGTCGATTGGTGTGACCGACTCGCACTCGATCAATCGGCAGGCGAGTTCAAGGGTGGCTGAAGGTGGCGACATGGGCTGGTGTCCGGCTCGCTGGTAGTGTTGTTGGCCGCGGGTTTTCAATACGGTGTTAGCTAACGTCCTTTACAGTACCGCAAGATTGTTGCGGTGGATCAGTTCCTGGTCCCCGGTGTAGCCGAGAATACCGGCGAGTTCGGCACTGCTTTTGCGCAGAATTTTTTCTGCCTCGTTTGCCGCGTAATTGCAGAGTCCGCGCGCGATTTCGCTGCCCGCAGGATCGACACAACTGACCAGATCGCCACGCTCGAACTTGCCTTCCACGGCGGTGACGCCGATCGGCAGCAGGCTCACGCCGGTGTTCCTGAGTGCGTGAGCGGCGCCTTCGTCAAGCCGCAGCACACCGCGTACCTGCAGGCCACCTGCCAGCCACTGCTTGCGTGCGGCCAGCGGTTTGCGCTGGTTGGTCAGCGCCGTGCCACAGGGTTCACCAGCCGCAATGCGCTCGATGATGTTCGCTTCGTTGCCGTTGGCAATCACCGTAGTGGTGGCCGAACGTGCCGCGAGCCGTGCCGCACGCAGCTTGGTCAGCATGCCGCCGCGACCCAGCGCGCCACCGCTGCTACCTGCTGCGCGGTCGAGCCGGGCATCGTCAACGTTGCAGCTTTTGATTAACTCTGCAGCCGGATTGTTGCGCGGATCGCTGTCATAAACGCCGTCCTGGTCAGTGAGAATCAGCAAGCGGTCGGCATCGACCAGGTTGGCTACCAGCCCGGCCAGCGTGTCGTTATCGCCGAAGCGGATTTCTTCGGTTGCCACCGTGTCGTTCTCATTCACGACCGGGATTGCGCCCAGCGCAAGCAGGCTGTTCATGGTCTGCCTGGCGTTCAGGTAGCGACTGCGCGAAGAGAGATCGTCGTGGACCAGCAGAATTTGTGCGACCTGGATACCGAATTGCCCGAAGCGCGCCTGGTAGCTTTGCACCAGCCCTGCTTGCCCAACCGCGGCTGCTGCCTGCAAATCGTGCAGCGATTGTGGGCGCTGCGTCCAGCCGAGTCGCTGCATGCCTTCGGCGACCGCTCCGGAAGAAACCAGCACGACTTCGAAACCGCGCTGGCACAGCGCTGCGATTTGCGGCACCCATTTATCCAGCGAATCGTGGGCCAGCGCGTTGCCATTGCTGGTCAGCAGCGCGCTGCCGATCTTGATCACCCAGCGCTCTTTGCGGGCGGCGCGATTGTTTTTATTCATCGACATATTCTACTTCGACGTCATCACCTTCCAAATCATCATCATCGCCGCCCGGCTTGGCGGCCTTGCGCCTGTCCGCTTGCAGCGCGCGCAAGGCCTCGATGCGCTGGCGTCCCTCTGCCTGCATGGTGGCCTGCTCCTGCAGTTCGCGTTCGCGCAGGGCCGTGTCATCCGCTTCGCGCTGCCATTGCTGTTCCAGCCATGCCATGATGTCGAAACCAAGCTGCTGCAGCCCGGCGCCGCTGACCGCGGATACCGCGGCGACGCCTGCATAGGCGGGAAACTGTTGTGCGTAAGTCGTGACAAGCTCGCGCTGCTGCGCTTCCGGCAGCAGGTCGATCTTGTTCAGTACCAGCCAGCGCGGGCGCGCCGCGAGTGCTGCGCTGAATGCCTGCAACTCAATATTGAGCTGTTCTATCGCCTGCACAGGCTCCTCGCCCA
This sequence comes from Pseudomonadales bacterium, assembly GCA_049665845.1. Lineage (GTDB taxonomy): Bacteria > Pseudomonadota > Gammaproteobacteria > Pseudomonadales > UBA7434 > UBA7434. Next base: position 16,076 of record JBATGO010000062.1, read on the forward strand.
GGCCGCTGCCGACATCGACCAGCTGCAATAGCAGGCGCGTACGCGTGAGGTGCTTCAGGAAGCGAATACCAAGCCCGGCGCCTTCTGCGGCGCCGGCGATCAGGCCGGGTATATCGGCCATCACGAAACTTCTGTGCTTCGCGATACTGACGACGCCAAGATTCGGTACCAGCGTGGTGAACGGGTAGTCGGCGATTTTCGGCCGCGCCGCTGACATGGCGCTGATCAGGCTCGATTTGCCGGCGTTCGGCATGCCGAGCAGGCCGACGTCGGCGAGCACTTTCAGTTCCAGTTTGAGCCTGCGCGACTCACCTTCCTCGCCGGGTGTGGTTTGCCGCGGTGCCCTGTTGGTGCTGGATTTAAACCGCGTATTGCCGAGCCCGTGCACGCCCCCGCGTGCCACCAGCACGCGCTGGCCTGCCTCTCGTATATCACCGATCACCTCGCCGGTATCTTCGTCTATCACCGTGGTACCCACTGGCACGGCAAGCACCTTGTGCTCGCCCGCCGCCCCAGTGCAGTTCTTGCCCTGTCCGCTGCGCCCGGATTCGGCACGGTAGCGCGGCTGGTAGCGAAAGTCGATCAGCGTATTCAGCGCTGCGTCGGCAAGCAGGTATACACTGCCGCCGTTACCGCCATCGCCACCGTCGGGCCCGCCTTTGGGGATGTACTTTTCGCGCCTGAAGCTCATGCAGCCGTTACCACCCTTGCCGGCGGTTACGGTAATGCTGGCTTCGTCGACAAATTTCATGGTGGCATCGCCGGGTGTCGGGCTACGGCCCGGAAGGTGTACGGGGTCTGCAGCCAGTATAAATTTGCCGCGAAGGTTTTTCAGGGCAGCCTGCGGCAATATTGCGCCCGGAACCTTACAACGCGAGTGCGCAGTCACTCACAGGCATAAAAAAAGCCCCGACGGTCGGGGCTTGTCTGCCTGGGCAGGCCTGCTTTGCACTGGCGAGGCCTGTATCAACCCAGCTTGTATCGGCCAGTTGGCCAACAGGGTGCTGTTGCGGAAAATGCTGCTGCACCAAAAATGTTGCTACAAAAAGTGCAGGCCGAAGTGCGGAATTACTGCCCTGCCGTTTCGATACTGACAAACTTGCGGTTTTTCGCGCCCTTGGTTTCGAATTTGACGAAACCGGCCTCGGTCGCGAACAGCGTGTGGTCCTTGCCCATGCCGACGTTGGTACCTGGGTGCACCCGGGTGCCGCGCTGGCGCACGATGATGTTGCCAGCTTGCACCGCTTCGCCACCGAATTTCTTGACGCCCAGTCGTTTGGACTGGGAATCACGGCCGTTACGGGTACTGCCGCCTGCTTTCTTGTGAGCCATATCTGTTTACCTCTGGAATATTCTGCGCCGCTGTACAAATGCTTTGTACATACTAATTACGGCGAATCGTTGCGCATTGTAGCAAAGAGCCGGGTCTTACTTGCCCATCAGCTCTTTGGCTTGTTCTATCCAGTTCTCGCGTTCGATGCGCCCTTTGAAATTCAGCTTTTCGTCCATTGCGGCGATATCGTCTGCCGTGAACGCCGCGATCTGCGCGAAGCTTGTGATGCCTTCTGCGGCGAGTTTTTCAACGATCACCGGTCCCACGCCTGAAATGCGGGTGAGGTCGTCGCCAGTGGTCGCGTTGCCGACCGCGGCAGCCCTGGGTTCGCTTTTGCTCGCTGCAGCCTTGCCTGCGCCAGCAATCGATACAATTTTCAATTCAGTGAACCACTGCCTGTGGCCCATCTGCTTGCGGTGATGCTTGCGCCTGCGAAACTTGACGATATTGATCTTCGGGTGGCGACCGTGCGACACCACCTCCGCCTGCACGCTGCCGCCTTGCACATACGGTGCGCCTATCTTGACCGTTTCGCCAGCGCCGAGCAGCAAAACCTGGTCCAGTGTCAGGGTTTCACCGGTGGCAGCGTCGAGTTTTTCGACCTTGAGTAATTCGCCTTCGCTGACGCGGTGTTGTTTGCCACCGCATTCGATAACTGCGTACATCGAGTGTTGTCTCCGTATTTGGCTGGGCTCGTGCGATCGCATTGCGCCGCTCAAATCTATAGTGGTTTGGCGAGCGCGCTGCTTTTTGGCGACGACCTGCAAAGGCTGGCCGGCCTCTTAGATTGCCGCTGCGCGTTCAATGCCCGCTGCTGATGCCAGTAGCGATCTAGCGAAACACGCTTTTGTTGCCAAGCCCGGCAACGGTAAAAAGGGCGCGCAATATAAGGTATTTCCAAAGCGCCCGCAAGCTGATTAAACGGCTTTCGTGGCGACTTGTATCGGCTGCTTGTGCGCTGGCGACGCGGTTCATTGAATTGCCCTGTCAGACACCCGAATCGACCGGTTTTCGACCTGATTCGGATGCAGGCGCTAAGTGGCAAAAAGAACAACGCCCGCCACATTGCGGTGGCAGGCGTTGTTCATACCGGGTTGATCGTTTCGTTTCGTTTCGTTACTTTGCGTACGCGGCGTGCGCGGTATCTAATCGGTGTTTTGCACCGCGCTAGGCTGTCTTGCGTCTTTTCCTGCCGATTGCGCCAAGGCCAAGCAGTGCGGTGCCGAACAGGTAAACCGAGGCCGGTAATGGCACCTGTGCTGGCGGGTCAGGTTTATCGTCGGGAAACTTGTGCTTGTGATGCTTCAGCCACCACCAGATCTTGTGTTTGAGTTTTTTCCAGTCACTGTTAACCCACTTTTCATCTTCATGCAGGTGCGGGGCGAGCCAGCACAGCAGGGCACGGCTCAATTCCTTGTCTGACCAGAAATCCTTGTCGAAATCCCTGGACCAGTCGCTGTCCTTGTCGCCACTCCAGTCGGGGAACTTGTCCAGTTTGTGCATCAGGATTTTCTTGAACGCTTCGAGTTGTTTTTCGCGTTTTTCTTCCTTGTCGAGCCATTTATCGGGCCTGCTGCCGCCTTTGCCGTCGCTGCCATGTGAATGCCCCTTGGACCCCTTGCTGCCGCTCCAGTCCTTGCGCGAGCCTAAGCTGCCACCTTTACTACCGCCGCTATGAGATCGTCCTTTGGAACCTTTGCTGCCGCCCCAATCCACGCGCGAGCCGAAGCTGCCGGCACTGCTGCCTTTTCCGGATCCGGTGCCTTTGCCATATTTGCTGCCCGGTTTGCCATAGTCGTTACGGCTGGACTGCTTGTTGCGGCTCTTTGTGGCTTCCCTCAGGCTGGAACGCTCGTAGGCTTCCCATGCCCCCTGCGGGTCATCGATGGGTGGGCTTGCGCCCTGCCAGCTATGGTAGCGATTGCGCATCTTGCTGAAGTCGGTGCCCGCGTATTTTTCGTTTGCGGATAGCCACTCCTGGAAACTCTCAACTCCGCCGCCACTCTGGCCACCTTTTTGATAGGAGCCAGGTCCGGTGTCGTTTCCTGATTTCGGGGAATAGGTGTCGCTGCTGCTGTAATAGGTAGCGCTTACAGGTAGTGCAAGCATGCCAAGCAGGGTAATTAGTATTTTTTTCACGCCCGGACAACTCCATCGATTAATGATCGAAAAGTCTCCAGGGATAAAATTATTTTTTACATTAGAGAGGCCTCTAATGGCGCCTTCAAAGCTTCACATGCAAATATGCCGCTGCCATAAGTGGTTAATAAATAACCAGAAAGATGACGGTTCCAGTGGCTTTTTGCGTAAGCTATTGATTGCTAACAGCTTGAACCGGGGGAGGCTCATACGGCAAGGGGATACCGCAGTGCTATTGCTTGCTTTATAACCTCGTACTGTCGTGTTGTCAACAACTGCCGGACTAGGGGCAGTCGATTGACACTCCTAACGTGCTATCGCGTCAGGCAAGTGCTTTTATCTGGGCATTCAGCCTGGATTTATGCCTGGCTGCCTTATTCTTGTGGATGATGCCTTTGTCTGCCATGCGGTCGATGACAGGCACAGCTGCTGCATAGGCTTGCGTGGCGTTGTCCTTGCTGCCTGACTCTATTGCGGCGACAACTTTCTTGATGTAGGTGCGCACCATGGAGCGCAGGCTCGCATTGTGGTTGCGGTTTTTAAGCGCCTGGCGTGCGCGTTTCTTTGACTGGGCTGAATTGGCCAAAACTCTTTCCTCGGGCTTTTCGCGTGCGTGTTGTTGCGTGTTGTTGCGTGTTAGTCGCGTGTTAGTCGCGTGTTAGTCGCGTGTTGTTGCGAACCGCCGCGGCATTGGCCAGGCGCAGAATATACGAATGCGCCGGGCTAAAAACAGGCGCGCGATTATTCAGAGTCAACAGGCCAATGTCAATAGGCCCGCCCTTGAGTGGGCCTGGCTTGGTTATACTCCGCGCTGCAATCCTGGCTACCGCTGTAGCGCCCATGGGGAAACAAAAAATGCCTGCCTCCGAACATTTTCAGGCCCTCTCGATCGCTGTGCTGACTGTGTCCGACAGCCGCAGCGCCGCACAGGACACCTCCGGCGACTACCTGGTCGCTGCGCTGAGCGCTGCGGGGCACTCACTGGCGGGCAGGGAACTGGTACCGGACGATATCTACCGCATTCGTGCCCTAGTATCGCACTGGATCGCTGATGAGGCGGTGAGCGCTGTGCTGGTAACGGGCGGCACCGGCTTCAGCGGGCGGGATTCGACGCCCGAAGCGCTGTCGGTGTTATTCGACAAGCCGATCGATGGCTTCGGCGAACTGTTCAGGCATTTTTCACTACACGATATTGGCACCTCGACCTTACAGTCTCGTGCCCTGGCAGGCTTCGCCAATCACACGGTGATCTTTGCCATGCCGGGCTCCACGGGGGCCTGCAGGCTGGCCTGGGAAAAAATACTCTGTGAGCAGCTCGACAGCAGGCACCGGCCATGCAATTTTTACGGCGTGCTGCAGGCGGGCAAGCACACTTCGTGATCGCCAGCCTGATGCGCCGCAGCTTTGCCCCTGATGCGCTTGATACCAGAGCTGGTTGCAGGCGTTTTCGCGGCGCGCTACTGCTGCTCGCACGCAGCTTCGGCGGCCTGTTTCATGCTGCGAGAAACGTCTTAAAAACCGCTAAATACGTTTGAGGGAGCGCCTTGCTGGATTTCGATACGGCTTTTGCCAGGCTTGCAGCCTCTGTGCTGCAATTTACCGCGCAGGAAGAAATTGTGCTGCATGCGGCAGGCGGGCGCATCGTTGCAGCCAGCCTGAATGCCCCGCATGCTGCGCCTGCCTTCGCTAACAGCGCGATGGACGGTTATGCGGTGAGAGCCCAGGATGTGCGCGCAGGCGTCGTGCTGCAGGTATCTCAGCGCATTGCGGCCGGGCAGGAGGCGACTCCGCTCGCAAGTGGAACCGCAGCGCGCATTTTTACCGGCGCGATGTTACCGGCGGGTGCCGATGCGGTAATCCTGCAGGAAGATGCCGAGCAGCTAAACAGCACTGGGCAGCAAAACAATTCGGTAGCGTTCAGTCTGACGGTAGCGCCCGGTGCGAATGTGCGTCCTGCAGGCGAGGACTTTGCCGCTGGCGCCTGTCTTGTCGAGCGTGGCAGCATGCTCAACGCTGCCAGTATCGGCAGGCTTGCGGCAGCGGGATTTTCGTGTGTTCCGGTTCATCGTCGCCCGCGGGTCGCTTTCTTTTCTACCGGTGACGAACTTGTCGAACCGGGTCAAGTGCTTGCCGGCGCACAGGTTTATAACTCGAATCGTTACGCGCTTTACCAGCAGTTACTCGGTGTCGGCGCGGAACCACAGGACCTCGGAAGATGTCCCGATCAACCCGCGGCAACGCGGGATTTCCTGCAGCGCGCAGCCCAGGTGGCGGACTGTGTGATCAGCACTGGCGGTATGTCGGTAGGTGAGGAAGACCATGTGCGCGCTGCCGCTTCGCAGTTAGGCGATATCGATTTCTGGAAGATTGCGATCAAGCCCGGCAAACCACTCGCCTTCGGGCGCATAGGCGAAACAGCCTTTTTTGGCCTGCCCGGCAACCCGGTGTCATCGTTCGTAACGTTCCAGCTGCTGGTGCGCCCCTGGCTGCAAAAATATGCAGGGGCTTTGCAGTGGCAGCATCGCGCGTTCAGGGCGCGCGCTGATTTTGATGAGGAAAACAGTGGCGGGCGAATGCATTGCCTGCGCTGCACGCTCGGGGCAGGTGATACAGGCGAGTTGTTTGTGCAGCGCTATCCCAACCAGGGTTCCGGCGTGATGTCGTCACTGGTCGCGTCCAATGCGCTGTTGCCCGTACCGCCGTGCAGCAGTATTAGTCGCGGTGAACTGGTTGAAGTGCTGCCACTGGATCGCGGCTTTGGCCTGGCGGGCGGCTCGCCCTGGCCGCCGCGGCCAGCGGCCTGACTATTTCGCAGCGCTCCTGCTGTGCGCCCCGGCGGAAAAATCGCAGGACTTGCGGAACCTGGGGCCCGGCAACATCGCAGCGTCAGGATTTTCGGTCCAGCAACTGGTATCTGAACCCTAGCGAGCCATAGCCGTTGTAATAGTTTGGCCCAGTTTCTGCCTCTTCCTGTTCGTATCCGCCGCCGAATCGCAGCTGCAGTGCGGGCGTTGCGCGCCATTCAAAGAACAGTGATGCGCCGCTGTAATCGTCCTGCTTATCGTCGCTGGTAAAATCGGTGCGCGAAAAGTCGGTACTGAGCACGGCCGTGGTGTGCGGTGTCAGTCGATAATCGTAATGCAGCACGACGCTGCT
>JBATGO010000063.1:0-4624 GCA_049665845.1 Pseudomonadales bacterium
GATACGCTGCGCGCCGGCGACGGCCTCTGCGACGAAACCGCGGTGCGCTTTACCGTGGAGCGCTCGCGCGAGGCAATCGAGTGGCTTATCGACCAGGGCGTGCCGTTTACCAAACAGCGTGACGCCAATGAGGGCCACGCCAGCGGCGACGAACCGGATCTTCAGTATCACCTCACCCGCGAGGGCGGGCACAGCAGCCGGCGCATCATTCATGCCAAGGACGCGACCGGTGAAGCGGTTTCCACCACACTGCTCGACAGGCTGAAAGCAGAGGCCAGCATAGATACGTTTACACACCATGTCGCAGTCGACCTTGTGGTGGAGCGCGACCATCCAGCGGCTTTGTGCAGCGGCGTGTACGTTTACGATTGCAGGGCGCAGCGCGTTATTACCCTGCACGCGCGTTTTGTGGTGCTGGCCACCGGCGGTGCCAGCAAGGTCTACCTTTACACCAGCAATCCGGATGGCGCCAGCGGCGACGGCATAGCGATGGCCTGGCGTGCCGGCTGCCGCATCGCCAATATGGAATTCAACCAGTTCCACCCCACCTGCCTGTACCACCCGCAGGCGAAGTCATTCCTGATTACCGAAGCGGTGCGCGGCGAAGGCGGACTGCTGCTGTTGCCCGACGGCGAACGCTTTATGCCGCGCTTTGACGAGCGCGCCGAACTGGCGCCTCGCGATATCGTGGCGCGCGCGATTGACCACGAAATGAAGCGACTGGGTATCGACTGTGTGTACCTCGATATCAGCCATCGCGAGCGCGAATTTATCCTCGACCACTTCCCGACGATTTACCAGCGCTGCCTAGACCTCGGTATCGATATTACGCGCGAACCGATTCCGGTCGTGCCGGCTGCGCACTACACCTGCGGCGGCGTGATGGTCAACCTGCGCGGGCAGAGCGACATTGGCAACCTCTATGCGGTAGGCGAAACCACCTGCACGGGGCTCCACGGGGCCAACCGCATGGCGAGCAATTCGCTGCTCGAATGCGTGGTGTATGCGCAGGCCTGTGCCAGCGATATCCTTGCAAAAATCGACAGCGCCGAGTGGCTGCCGGCGCCCAGCTACTGGGATGAGTCGCAGGTTACCGATTCGGATGAGGACGTTATCATCTCGCACAACTGGGACGAGTTGCGGCGCTTTATGTGGGACTACGTAGGTATCGTGCGCACTAACAAAAGGTTACAGCGCGCCCAGCACCGGGTAAAACTGCTGCGCAAGGAAATCGCGGAATACTACAGCAATTACCGTGTTTCCAGCGATTTGATCGAGCTGCGCAACCTGGCATTGGTGGCAGAACTCATCATCGATTCGGCGATGCGAAGGCATGAGAGCCGCGGCTTGCACTACACGCTGGATTATCCCCAGCGCGATGTGCACGGACACAACACAGTCCTGTACCCGCCGAAGTTTCCCGCCTGACGAATGCATTGAGAATCATTTGCTGAGCTGCCTATGGCCGGCCCGTGATACGTGAGCTGTGCCGGGACACGCTGTAAATACGTCCCTGTACGCTCGCCGGCGGCGTCCATGCCGCCGGACGGTCCCGGCACAGCTCACGTACCATTACCCGGCCTTCAGGCATCACGGTATTTTTGTACTCAGGATTTCGCTGCAGCTAATTCGAGGTATAAACCCAGGGCATGCCAATCGTCGCTTGAAAGGGAATCGCGCCAGACAAATTGCCAGCGATGCGACTTTGGCGCTTCGCGCCATTCGAGTAGCAGGTAGAGCGGACAGCTGAAGTAAAGACGGCAATCGGCGTGGTGCGAGATACGGTCGATGCGCAACTGCCATTGCTGTGAGGCAGCGTTTTCCGGGAGAAACCGCAGAGCGACGGTATGCGCACGCGGGTAAAAGCCAAAGCGCTGCAGGTCACGCGCCGCAAAATACAGCCAGGCCGACGCGAAACCCAGCGCCCAGTAACCATCAAGCTGCCAGAGTAAAACCCACAGCGCCAGCGCGTAGGCAACGATGAACAGCGCCGGCGCCAGCCTTGAAGGCTTGATGATAAATTCGCGCTGCTGCACAGGCCCTCCCTTGCCCGCGATAGGATGATCCCAATCGGGTTACGTCCCCGCCGTGCGCCGACTGTGCTGCAGCAGTATGGTATCTATGATGCCCTCCAGGGCTGCATCGTCTGCCGCGCTTTTTTTCAAAAGCCAGTCATACAGTTGCTGGTCTTCACATTCAAGCAGGCGTCGGTAATCTGCCTGTGCGTCGCTGTCGAGCCCGGCATAGCAATCACGCGCGAAGGGTTCAAGCACGATATCGAGTTCCAGCATGCCACGACGGCTGTGCCAGATTACGCGATTGTGCGCAATGCGCGCTGACTCCTTGGTGCTTTGCATGAAAACTTTACGCCTGGTTTGGTGCGGGCGGATCAGGGCGGGGCCGATTGTACCGCGATCATGGCCAGCCGGTGGCAATGGCAATTACTACAGCACGGCGCTTATAGCTGCACGCAAGCGGCTACAGTAGAATCATTGCAATGAGTGATCCCTGCACCGCGAATAGTGACCCCTTCTGGCAGCGCTTTTACAGCCAGCAAGCGTCGCTGGAACATTTCGGCACGCATTCCTTTGCCAAAACGGGTACCACGCCCGACCCGGACCATCACGCCTGGCTCGCACCGCTGCACCAGGTGGGGCTACTCCAGGTCGCCGGCGCCGAGGCACAAGCGTTCCTGCAGGGTCAACTCACTGCGGATGTGGCGCAGATGGAAACGGGTGCTACCGCGCTGGCAGCGCACTGCGATCCCAAGGGTCGCATGCACGCCAACTTTCTGCTGCATCGCAGGGCTGAAGACTGTTTCTGGTTGCAGATGCCGACGTCGGTGTTGGAGATTGCAGGCAAGGCCCTGCAAAAGTATGCGGTATTCTCAAAAGTCGCCGTCGAGAATATCAGCGAGCACCATTTCAGTATCGGCTTCGCCCCCCTTGACTATGTTGCCGGGCTTTTCGGGCAGGATGCCCTGCACGAGCGTGCAGCACTGCTGCTTTGGCAGCAGCGGCTCGGCGTAATGGTGCTGCCGCGCGAAGCACTCGAAGAATTCGCAAGCTGGCAGCAGCGCGCAGATATCGCCTGGCAGGGCTCGGCGCGCTGGCAGCGCATGGCTATCGACGCCGGTGTGGGGTTTGTGGAAGCGATTACCAGCGGCGCATTCATACCGCAAATGCTCAACATGGACTGCCTCGACGGCATCAGTTTCACCAAGGGCTGTTACACGGGCCAGGAAATCATTGCGCGCATGAAGTACCGCGGCAGCGTGAAACGACGCTGCTGGCCCTTCACTGCTGAAATTGCAACTTTTGATATCGACCACGAATTGCGCACCGCAACAATTTTCGAGCTCGCGGCAGCGTTTGCCGCAGGCGCCGAAGTCAGCGACGAAAAAGGCAGCCTCTGCGGGCAGATCGTCAACAGCGTCGTCAACAGCCTCGGCGCGACATCAGGACTGCTTGTGCTCAAGCAAAATGCGCACAACGATTCGCCGGACTTATTCGTGCAAACAAGCGAAGAAATGCACAACCACAGGGTTCCGCTGGCGCTCGCCAAACCGCCGTATGCTATACCTAACTAGTTAAAATAAAACGGCATCTTGTGCGTGTATTGTCAACTTAGGCCCTGCAAAATCCAGTACAGGGGCAAGCGTCCTTATTCCCAGGGAATCAAGGCCCGTATCCGCTGGCGCCCAAAACCAGGAGGACCATGTCCGATATTATCGCAGTAGTCAGGGAAAGGATTCTTGACGCCATCAGCAAGGATCGTATTACCCTGCCAACGCTGCCCGAAGTAGCTTTGGATGTACGCGACGTTGCGCGCAACCCGCAGACGACGGTCGCGCAATTGTGCTCGGTACTGGAAAAAGATGCAGCAATAGCAGCGCGTATTATCAAGGTCGCCAATAGCCCGCTGTTTCGCGGCAACAAAACCATCGACAACCTGAAAATGGCGACCACTCGCCTCGGGGTACGCTACACAGCAAATTTCGCGACCGGCATCGCGATGAAGCAGATTTTCCAGGCCACCACGTCGACGGTGGACGATATCCTGCGCGCAACCTGGGAAAAAAGCACCGAAATTGCCTCGTACGCGCACGCCTATGCGCAACTTAAAGCTAACCTGCATGCCGACCAGGCCAGCCTGGCCGGACTCACGCACCGTATCGGCGTGCTGCCGATCCTGACCTACGCGGATGAAAACCGCAAACTGCTGGCGAGCACGGAACTCCTTAATGAAATCATCGAAGCGACCCACCAGGAAATCGGCATGCACATTTTGCGCACCTGGGATTTCCCTGATGAACTGGTGATCGTGCCGATGCAGTACCTGAATTTCGAGCGCGATATCCCGGTCGCGGATTACACCGACCTCGTTACGATTTCTATTTTGCAGGGTGCGGAAAACCCTGGCCACCCGATGGCTCATGTTGATTTATCCAAAGTTAAGGCGTTTGACCGTATGGGCCTGCGCGGCGCCGCCGAGGAAGCCGCGCAAAACCAGATGGTCGAACATATCGAACTCGCCGCGGCCGTTTTCAACGACTGAACCAGGCATAATATTAAGCCGTTACAAACCATTCACCGGCCCTGGACACACCGGCGCAGTGCTACAC
>JBATGO010000064.1:0-3325 GCA_049665845.1 Pseudomonadales bacterium
CGACGTCAATGCCAACAAGCTGCTCGAAGAGCTTGGCGTTAAATTTGTCGACGAGCGCCGTCGCAACGTCGGCAGGGGCACCGGGCCGCGTGCGGCCGCTTCAGCCACGGGTGCAGACAGGCAGGGCCTGCTGGATGAAAACCTGGAGCAGCACTACCTGTACAACAGCCCGGCGTTGAGTGAACTCAGCTCGCTACTGGGGCGATTGCGCGGCTCCCCGCAAGCATTACAAGGCATGCAGTTTACACGCGCACCACTTTTTCATACTGAGGGCGGCGCACCATTGAGCAGTGATGAACTGCTGGGCATGCTGCAAGCCTCTACGGCGAGTGCCGCCAAAGCCAGCGCCAGCAATTTCGACCTGCGTAACTTCGTACGGCAACTGCTTAGCGGGCAGGAGAAAGGCGACAAAAAAGTCGCTGTGAAACAAATCGATGAAGACATCATCAACCTGGTTGCAATGTTTTTCGATTTCGTGCTTGACGATCATAATATTCCCGATAACGTAAAGGCGCTGATTGGTCGCCTGCAAATGCCGGTGCTGAAAATCGCACTCAAAGACAAAACCTTTTTCACCAACACCGAGCACGGATGCAGGCAGTTCATCAACGAAGTATCGCGCGTCAGTATCGGCCTGGACCAGTCTGTTGATGAATCGGGTGAACTGCTGGAAAAAATCGACCAGTGGGTACACGAAATCCAGAACGAGCCCAGCCACACCGAGGAAGCGTTCAACAGGGCATTGCAGGAATTGCGCGAATACAGCAGTAATATAGAAAAACGCGCCGAGCTGGTTGAAAAGCGAACCAGCGAAGGTGCGCAGGGCCAGGCGCGCAAACAAGTTGCCAAAATGAAAGCGCAGAAAGCAATACAGGAAGCAATGGATGCAAAAGTAGTTGCCAAACCGGTTGCAGATTTCATCGTAAAACTCTGGCAACAAGTGCTGTATCGCTCACACCTGAAAGAAGGCGACGAAAGCCCTGCGTGGCTCGCTAACCTGCAAACCATGCAGGACCTGATCTGGTGTTCACAACCGCACGATGACGAAAAATCCCGCAAGCGACTGGAACGCATCCATAGTGGCTTGTTGAAAAATTTGCGCGAGGGCCTGAAGGAAACCACACTGAATAATTCGCAAATCGATAAGCTCGTGGAAGAAATTGAATCGACCATCAACAAGGTCAATGCCAAAACCCCAGGGGCCGCACAAAGCGTTGCGCTGGAGCCGTTCAGGGCCGACAAGGAAGAAGCCCTGGAAACGCTGGCAGAGCAAAAAGGCTGGCGGGATATGACTGCGCTGGAGCGCCAGCAGAAGCAACACCAGGCGCTTACCTACGAATTTATAGAGCGCGCAGACGCTGTGCCCGTGGGCAGCTGGCTCGAATTCAAGGTGCCTTCCAGTGGTACAGTGGTGCGCTGCAAACTGGCGGCCAAGCTGGAAGGCTCGGATACCTATGTGTTTGTAAACAGGCTCGGCTTCAAGGCGATGGAAAAACCGCGCAAGGAATTTGCTTTCGACCTGCAAAGGAAACGCGCGCGGCTGCTCAAGTCCGGCCCGCTGTTTGATCGCTCCCTGCATAAAATGGTGAGCACCCTGAAAAGTGCGAAATAGTATTAGCTGCGCGCACTCCTGTTGTGGCTAGCCCTGTGTCGTTGATCACGTGGTCTATACTGGACTACCCGTTAGCCGTCGTTGCACGTCTGCACCAGCTCCCCCCTGATTCATGAACGAGCCTGCCTCATTCAACGCAATATTAACCATCGATTTCGTCAATCACGTTAGCGCGAGCGTGTTGCTGTTGCTGGCACTCGGCGTGATGCGCAGCAAGAAGTCACTCTCGCGCTACAACAGGCCGGTCCAGCTACTCCTGCTGGCCATGCTGCTGATGCAGCTTGTTGCCGCGGCACTTGCACTGGGCTCGCTGCACGCATCGCTGTATGGCGCAGGCCTGCTGTTTGGCTCCACAATTTGGACCCTGGCACTGTTGCGCCTGATCGAACGCGGACGCAAGCAGCCGATACTGGTAGGGCTTAGAGTCGGCGCACTCACTATTTTGGCATTTTCGGCAATTGCGTTGCTGTACGCATCGCAAGGGCCCTCTGTGCAAACATACAATGCGGACGTCGATAAGCTGCTCTACAGTATTTATGCACCAATAATCCTGAATGCTGTATTGAGTATCGCGGCACTGCGGATTCGCGTGCCTTCGTTCCAAAAGGACTGCCGACTTTTTCTGCTGTGTTCAGCACTGTTTCTCGGCCTGGAATTACTACATTTGCTCATCGAAGTCAGCCTGAAGAATGGAATTACGGCTTTAGCCTACTTCCACGGCTTTACAGCGGTTCTTATTTCCATCCTCGTCGTCGCCGCAAGCGTCAGGCACACCCCCAGGCAATCATTTATGCTCTCCCGGCCGGTCATTATCTTTGGCTCGATTGCAATACCCGGCGCGCTACTTATCGGCTTCCTGGTAATCGCCAGCACTTACGTCGGGCAATTTAATTTTCGCTGGAGCGGCGCACTCCAGCTCCTTCTTGTCGCAGCTGCGCTCGCATCGATCTATTCACTTTCTATCTCGCATCAGTTCAGGGACCACGCCCGTGTTTTTATCAATAAAAACTTTTTCAGGCACAAGTACGACTACCGCAATGTATGGCTGAACCTGATCCAGACCCTTTCCAGCATTTCTGACAACAGCGAATTTTTTGAATTGAGCTTGCAGGCAGTTGGCGAAATTTTTGATGCTGACGCGGGTGCTATGTGGCTAAAGCGGGATAACAATAACTTTGATCTTGCATCGGTATGGAAAATGGATACAGAAATAGCCCAGAAAGTCACGCTAAATGATGAATTCCTGGATCCACTGGAACATGAAGAGTGGATTTACGCACTAACGCGCTCAGGCAAGCAGGAGCATGATCGTCACCTGAAGGCAGTGCCCGGCTGGATTCGCGAGATTCCAAACGGGTGGATCATCGCTCCTTTGCTGGTCGGGAAAAAACTTGTCGGCTTCCTGCTGCTATGCAAATCGGAACAAAATGAAGCGTTGATCTGGGAAGACATCGACGTCATCAAGAGTGCCGGCAAACAACTGGCCAGCTATATTTTGCGACAACAATCTGCGGAGCAGCTTGCAGAGTCGAAGCAATTTGATACCTATAACAAACTCACAGCCTTTATCATGCATGACTTGAAAAACCTGATCGCGCAACAGGCGCTGGTTGTTGAAAACGCCAAGAAGCACAAGGAAAACCCCGCCTTCGTCGAAGACGCGATAAAAACCATCGACAATTCGGTGGAGCGCATGAATCACCTCCTGAAGCG
>JBATGO010000065.1:0-1561 GCA_049665845.1 Pseudomonadales bacterium
CGCCCAGCCCCGATGAATTGCCGCCCTGGATAGTGAAATCCTCGAAGGTCACTGAACCAAACGGTGTACTGTAGAGGTCAATGGGGATCTCGAAGATTCGATGCACGAATCCTGCGCCGGCCCCTACGATGGTGGTACCCACCCCCAGCCCGGTGATAGTCACGCCACCATTACTGATGTCCAGATCGCCTACAGAGGCATCGATGTCACTGGACCCGGAGCCGATGGTCAGGTTGATGGTTCCGGCGGGCAAAGTGATGACATCGGCCGTGAACCCGTTCGAATTCGCTTCCATGATCGCCGCACGGAGTGTGCAGATACCATTACCAGTGGCGGTTTCGCAGGTGCCATCAATCACTGCGTCCACCGCGTCGCCAAGATCATTTACAGTGAATGTCGCTGCCTGGATCGAAGCACCGAAAAAGAATGTGCAAAGTACTGGCAGGGCAGCTGGAAGCCACCCCGAACGCCGCCGGCTCCTCGCTATCGTTGGTTTTGTCCGGAGTCCGTTCGGGCGAGAAAAGTACAGCCCTGGTTTATGGATATGTCCCGGGCACAGGTGTAGCAACTGCCAGAAAGAAAAACTCATGAGTTTCTTCCCCCCTGTTCGCAACGCCAATTCTTCGGATCGGTGTTTTTATATACTTTCTAATTATAGCTGAAAAAACGCTAGCCTCATTCCGGACCTCGGACAATACGTACAGACCGAGAAATTGGTCGGAAACCATACGAATTGCGCCGTTGTCAGCGACTCTGTTTTAGAAGACGCGGGGTCAGAGTCCTTTGGGACAACGCCGACCTTTTCCTGAGCTGCGCGGCTGGTGTGGTCAATCCGAGCCGGCCAGACAGGGTACTCTGACCACAGTGACCTCAGGTCGTCACGGCAGCCGATACTCAACGGCCTTATCAGCAACCGGACAATGAAACCCCAGTAAATACGCTGTTAGCTGCAAATCAATTCCGTCGCTCGCACCGTTACCGTACAGGCGATCGCCGACAATCGGAAAGCCCCGTTCGGCCAGGTGACGACGAACCTGATGCTTGCGACCTGTCTCTATTCGCACGTCCACTTCAGAGCGCTCATCCTCAACGCGCATTAAGGAAAACTCGCTAACGGCGGGCTTCTCATCGATGGGCGTATCAACACGCAGTGGCGCTGTGCCGGGAGAAGTCGCCTGCCACTGTCACCCGATAGCGTTTCTCGACCCTGCGATCTCGAAACAGTTTCGATAGCACGGCTGCCATGGTCTTTGAATGAGCCACCAGGATCAGGCCGTTTGCGGCCCGGTCGAGACGATGCACGACGAACGCCGGCCGTTCAGGCTGCAGATGTCGTTCGGCGCAGCGTGTCACCGTGCAGTGATCGCCCCATTTGAATCCTTGAGATCGCAATCCGAAGGGCTTGTTCCAGACTGAATGAGCGCCAACGTCTGCCACTAGACTTGGGTCTGCCGGAATTTCTTCCAGAACGTGTGAATCGTAATAAAGGTGAATTTCATCACCGGCGCGCAGCTTTCTCGTCGCCCCGCTCAGCCACTGTGTGGTTCGGCCGCGGCTCACC
>JBATGO010000066.1:0-1911 GCA_049665845.1 Pseudomonadales bacterium
TTTTTACATAATGTGAAATTCCCTGCCGACACGTCGAGCAAAGGCCAGCTTTTGCTCTACCAGCAACACGGTTGTGCCAAACTCCTGGTTCAAGCGTGTTATGACATCGCCAATCTGCTGGACGATATTCGGCTGAATGCCTTCGTTAGGCTCATCAAGTATCAACAGTTTCGGCTCGATAACCAGCGCCCTGCCAATGGCCAGCTGCTGTTGCTGGCCACCTGACAGGTCGCCACCGCGACGCTGCAGCATTGAATGCAGTACCGGAAAGAGTTCAAAGATTAATTCAGGAATAGTTTTCAGCTTGTCGCTGCGACCGGCAAGCCCTGTTTTCAAATTTTCTTCGACGCTAAGCTGCGGGAAAATATCGCGCCCTTGCGGCACGTAGCCGACACCGAGCCTGGGCCTGATTTCAGCGGGCTTTTTAGTGACGTCGATGCCCTCGATATTTATGCTGCCGGACTTTATAGGCAACAGACCCATCAGGCATTTCAACAGCGTTGTCTTGCCCACACCGTTTCGACCGAGCATGCAGGTACAGCTGCCGTCTTCAAGTGATAGATCGAGGTCCCACAATATCTGTGAGCCACCGTAAAGCTGGTTGACTCCCTGCAGCTCTATCAATGCGACTCTCCCAGATAAACTTCGATCACGCGGGGATCGTTTTGCACTTCATCCATATTGCCTTCAGCGAGCACAGCGCCCTGGTGCAGCACAGTAACCGTACGGGCGATGCTTCTCACGAACGCCATATCATGCTCAACCACGACAACTGTTCTCTCCCCTGCAAGTGCGGTCAACAACTCAGCAGTATTGTCTGTTTCCTGCAATGTCATTCCGGCAACCGGCTCATCTACCAGTAGCAGCCTTGGGTCGGAAACCAGCAGCATACCGATCTCAAGCCATTGCTTTTGTCCATGTGAAAGCGCACCGGCCAATTGACTTGTCTCGTTTTGCAGACCAATTGTGTCAATAATCGAAGCAATACGGTCTGCCTGCTCACTACTGAGTCGATGGGTTAAGCTGGCGAATATCGATTTGTCCATACGCAGCGCCAGCTCGAGATTTTCGAATACGCTGTGCTTTTCGAACACCGTGGGCTTCTGGAATTTTCTGCCTATACCAAGCATGGCGATTTCTGACTCGGTTTTGTTAAGCAGGTTATGCGTTTGGCCGAAATAAGCCATACCGGTATCAGGACGCGTTTTACCGGTAATCACATCCATCAACGTCGTTTTACCAGCGCCATTTGCGCCAATCAAGCAGCGCAGTTCACCATCATCGATATATAAATTAAGATTATTGAGCGCCTTGAAACCATCGAAGGAAACCGTAAGGCCCTCCACATAAAGTAATACTTCATGCGAAACATCTACTGCGGGTAATTGCTCGGCAACCATAAAATCAAAAACACGGTCACGCGACATCAACTGCCGGAAATTATCGAGCGATTGCATTATTTATTTTCCCTGCGAGACAGCAAACCGACAATACCCCTGGGGAGAAAAACGGTAACACCAACAAACAGCGCACCAAGTGCGAACAGCCATGCCTCAGGCAGGATGCCGGTAAACTGCGTTTTCGCGAAATTGACGAGCACAGCGCCTAAAATTGCGCCATACAGCAAGCCCCGGCCGCCCACCGCGACCCAGACGACGACTTCAATTGAATTCAAAGGCGCGAACTCTCCGGGATTAATAATACCTACTTGCGGTACATAAAGAGCGCCTGCTATTGCTGCAAGTATTGCCGAATAAACAAACAACCACACTTTGTATCTTTCGGTTTTAAAGCCGACAAACCTGACGCGACTTTCGGCATCCCTGATTGCCTCGATTCCCCGGCCATATTTTGAAGCAAAAATATACCGACTGAGCAGATAGGCGCACAGCAAAATCAAGGCAGTAGTGA
>JBATGO010000067.1:0-4204 GCA_049665845.1 Pseudomonadales bacterium
GAATTGCTCGAGTATATTCATCGTATTAGCTGCTCCCCAATCGTACTTTGCCCGCAGTGTAAGCAAAGCGGCACGCGATGCACAGCGAGGCTATTGAGCGTTGGCCGGCGATGCTACTATTCGCTCATTGCCGAGCTGCAGGATATAGCGGCGTTGCTTGACGCTGCGTGGCTGGTGTGGATTGATGTCCATTATATAAAAACCTGCTCGCAATGTTTTCGAGGGTAAATCCACCAACACCGCGCCGTCCAGCGTTTTGGCGTCCAGCACCCAGCGACCGCTTGGCCCGGTAAAGCGCACTACCGGATCGGCATCACCGGCCATCACTCCGTTATCAGTGATGCGTAAATGCAGTGCCTGCGATTTTTCCGTGAGCGGCAGGCGATGGGTTATGCCATTTTCTGCAATGGTATAGGCGCCGTCGACCAGAGCAGCATCTTTTGTATTGGCCAACACTTCTTGCATCGGTGCTGCGGGCCCGATTTCTTTGGTGCGCTGCAATAGTTCCTGCAGCGTGCGCGGTGGGGGCGGCCCGGATACTGCGGTGCTGGCCCGCGTGCTTGAATTGAGACGGGCACTATCTCCCGAAGTATCTAAATTTTTATCAGCAGCACTTTCGGGTTGCGCCGCCGAGGAGGTAAGGGGGGATGGGCGTATGTGCACCGATGTCGCATCGCTATCGTTCGAAGGCGTAACATAATAAATATAAACAAACATCAGCGATGCCAGCGTGACGGCCAGTAATGTAACCAGCGTGCGCGTAAATCCCGTCGGGCGGGAACTAGCCTCGGTAGCCATCGCCATTGCCAGTGCGGGCAGACCTCCCGTATTTCGCCGTGATGCCGGTGAACCCCAGCATCAGCAACAGTGTGCCGAGCCAGGGCAGTAGCGGAATTTGCATGCTGTCGGGCGAGGAGGCTGCGCTTAACGGGTCGGTGCCGAACATGACTTCAAAGCCATCGCTGTACGTATCGCCATCGCTGTCGGGATTGAGCGGATTGGTGCCCAGCTGTGCTTCATCCAAATCGCTCAGTTCATCGTTATCGTCATCGCTGTCGCAGGCATCGCCCTGGGCGTCGGCGTCGAAGTTGAGCTGTGCCGCATTGGCCGTGGCGGGGCAGTTGTCGTTGCCATCGAGCGCGGAATCCTCGTCGCGATCGATCGCCATGCGCAGGCCGGTGCCCGGAACAGCGCAGGTAAACGTAAGCGGGCCTTCGCTGGCCGGCAAAGCACGCAAGGCTGTTTGGGATATTGATGCGCCCGTGTCGTCCAAAAACGCGCCATTGCCTTGTAACAGCCAGCCTCGCTGCTCGCTACCCACCGCACCTTTAACCACGAGGTCGCATTCATTGACATTGGGACCAAGAACAAAACTGTCGAAGCCTGTTTGAGCGCGTGCGATTAACAGGTTGATGCGCTGATCGACCGCGGCTGCATTGCTTGCAGTGAGTGTGACCTGCTGGCCCACGATGGGTGCGAGATCGGTAGGAAAGGCGAGCATGAATTGTTCCATATCGAGCACTTCCTGCGGATTGAGATTGAATACGCCGCCCTCAAGAAAATGTTTGACACTGCCTACCGAACCGTCGTGCAGGAATCCGAAGCCGCGGATCTGGTCGGTTCCGGGTCCGCCAATCACCGGCGTGCTGAACATGCCGATTTTCTGGTACAGGTTGCGTAGATGCGCGATTTTCATGTTCTGCGGTTCGGCTTCGAACGATTCGCGACCGTCGGCACCAAAAAAGCCCTGTGCAGGATTCAGCGTGTGGCAGCCATTGCAGTCGAGTATTCCGTCCGTTTGCGGCGCGAGATATTTGGCTGCGCCATTCGATTGCGGGCCGGTAAACGTACCGTTCAACTCCGCGATGGGGTTCGGCGGCAATCGAATTTCCAGAATAAAGTTGGTGAACTGCTGCATTTCCGTCGGCGTTATTGTGCCGTCCTTGCCCAGCAGTCCTTCGAACGCGACGATAAAGTTATTGAAAGAAAACGCTTCGTCGCAAGCTGCGTTGCTTGGGCCGCTATTGTTGCAAGGGTCAGCGCCGTTGGCACCATCGACGCGGTCTCCGCGCCAGTGCATGGCGCCATGAGTGGCCATGCCGCGCAGCGTTTGTGTGGTCATCGGCCCTTTCATGGGATGAAAAGGCTGCGGGTGTGCGCCAGGACCAATGAATTGTGCGAAGGGTGACGTGGAGCTGGGCTGATTGTTGGTTGCCGAAATCGCGCCATCCGGATCGCCGAGGTTCCATGCCAGGTGGTCAAGGTCGCCGAAGATATGGCAACTCGCGCAGGAGGATTCGCCGTTGCCTGAAGAAATCAAGCCGTCATAGAGGAACGGGCGCCCCTGTTTGACATGCACCGGCTCGGGGTCTGGCAGCGGATGCGTTGCCATGGTAAAGCCGCTGGCGGCGTCTATTTCCGCGATGCTGTGGTCAAAGCGCTGCATTACGTAGATTTTGTTCTGCGTTTCATCCAGTACCAGTCCGCTGGGTCCGCCCGCGGTATCGATATAGTTGGCGCTTTTTATGGTAGGGTCGAAACTGGTGGAGAAATTCGGGTCTTCCAGGTCCGCAGCATCGAAAACGCCGATTTTGCCCGAACCAAAGGCAGCCATATACACTTTGGTGCCTGCGCTGTTGGTAGTGATTTGTAGTGGTATCGCCAGCGTGTGTTCACGCATGGCCTGGATGTCGGCATCGACCTGAGGATCGTGTGCAGTGTGCAGTTTGCTGTAGTCGATATGCTGGTTCAGGTGTTTCGCGGAAACATCGCTGGTTAACGGATTGATAACGGTGATACGCGATTTGGATAGCTGGCCCTGCACCGTACTGCCGCCAAAATCACCGGCACCCTCAAAGCGTATATGGTTCGGCGAATCATGGTTGGAAACATAGACTTTGCCGGTAGCGGGATTGACAACCATGTTGTACAGCACGGTGCCTGCACCTGCGTATTCGACGAGATTAACATCACCGGGGCCAGTTACGTTGGCGTTAAATGAGAACACGTCTTTATCGGGCAGGTTAAAGTGCACCAGTGAACTCCAGTTACGTGAGATTGTATCCAGCCAGTCCGAGCCATCGAATTTGACGATCAACCCGGTTTCGGGTGCCTGGCCTGAATTGCCGCTGGCTGGATCATTGGTAAGAGGGCCTGGAATACCGCCCGGCGCGCCCGGTCCGCAGGCGCTGCCGCCGCTATTCTGGAAACCGTTGCAGACGCTGGGCTCGTCTATTACGGTGGTGCCATTACCGGATTGAAACGCTGCCACGTATACGGTATTGCCATCAGGGCTAATTGCAAGCGCACGCGGTGTGTCTGAAAATACTTCCACGATACCCAGCGGAATGCCGCCTAATGCTGCGTCCACTCCTGTAGCGTTAGCGTCGAAAATCCACACATGCGCGCGTCCTTCACCCGGTGTGGTCAGTTCCGGGTCGCCTGCATTGATTACGCCATTCAACGAAGGGTCGGTCAGGTGCTGCCCGCGACGCGCAGCGCTGATAAACGCCCGGTTACCCCCAGTACCGCCGAACACGATGTCGCGTGCTTCATCACCAACCAGCAAGGTAGCCGTAACACGTGGCGGCGTTGCAGAGACATCGACAATACTAACGCTGTCGCTAAGGTGGTTAACGACCCACACTTCGCTGTTGTTGCGTACTGCTACGGCTACCGGTTCAAGACCTACCGGTACCGAGGCGCTGTGTGCGAGACCATCAACGCTGACGTCAAAAATTTCCAGACGATTATCGGGCGTGTTAACTGCAAACAGCTTGCTGCCATCAGGCGATAATGCAAGTGGTCGGACGTGTCCGCTCTCGAACAGGTGATAACTCTGCTGTGCCTGAACAAGTAATGACAGCAACAATGTCGAGATAAGGAAATTCAATTTCAGTGCAAGCCTGCAGCGGCGTCGATTTTCATGCATGGGGGTGGCGACTCGAAATGTATGCTGTTATGTTTATTGGGTATTATGTTAACACAGCGGCGAACACCACCGAAACACAGGCGCAGGTCGGTGCAGGTCGAAATCGTGGCCTGCTTTACACAGGATTGATACTGCCGAGATAATCCATTTTGCCCAGCGGTACGCCGTTGCTGCGCAGCAATGCATATACCACGGTAACGTGAAAATGCAGGTTGGGGACTATCATGCGCAACAGGAAGTCACTGTCGTTCAGGGTGATAACCTGGTCCGGGC
>JBATGO010000068.1:0-13438 GCA_049665845.1 Pseudomonadales bacterium
ATACTCGACTGCTGTGCTATCCAGCGTATTGGCGTTGCCGCGCAGGTACTTCCACTCGTTTTCAACCTTTTCGCGGAACGATTCCACACCCATCGCCCGCACCAGGATCTTGATACGTGCCTTGTACTTGTTGTCGCGATTGCCGTACATGTTGTACACGCGCAATATTGCCTCAAGGTAGGTTAGCAAATGCTGCCAGGGCAGGTTCGCGCGAATCAGCTGCGCGATCACCGGCGTACGGCCAAGCCCGCCGCCGGCGAAAACATTGAAGCGGGTGTGGCCATCATCGTCATGTACCAGTTCCACGCCAATATCGTGGAACTGGAACGCTGCCCGGTCGTCACGCGTGGCGCATACGGCGATCTTGAACTTGCGCGGCAGCAGCGCAAATTCGGGGTGGAATGTCGACCACTGGCGCAACAGTTCGCACCAGGGGCGCGGATCCTCGATTTCGTCGGCCGCAACGCCGGCGTACTGGTCGGTGGTGATATTGCGAATGCAGTTGCCGCTGGTCTGTATCGCGTGCATCTCGACCTGAGCGAGATCGGCGAGAATATCCGGTACGTCTTCAAGCCTGGGCCAGTTGAACTGGTAGTTCTGCCGGGTCGAGACGTGCGCATAGCCCTTGTCGTAGTGGCGTGCGATATGCGCGAGCTGGCGCATCTGCGTGCTGCTGTAGAGCCCGTAGGGCACCGCGACGCGCAGCATCGGCGCAAGCCTCTGGATATACAGGCCGTTTTGCAGGCGCAGCGGCAGGAACTCGGTGTTGCTCAGTTCGCCGGCCAGATAGCGTTGCGTCTGGTCGCGAAACTGGGCGACCCGCTCGGCGAGAATCTGTTTATCGGTGGCGTCGTAGCGGTACATAGGTCAGGTGGTCCAGGGCGCGCAAAAAGGCAGCGCACTTTAGCAAATATTCGCCCTGTCCGCGCCCCCGGGAACAGCCTGTTGGCGCTGGCAGAAGTCGGGCTGCAGGGCGATGCCAGGTGGCTGCTGCAATGAATATTCACGCCCGTCTAGCTGTCATATTGCCCCTGCCAGGGACTGGGGCCGGCGGTGCCGGTTGCTATAATTTGCCTGACAACCCGGAACGGGGCATTGCATGGTGGCACAGCTATTGGACATCAATCGACCAATATAGTGCGGGCAGTGGTGGTGAGCAGATCAGCTGTTGACAATTACTGCCACTGCATCAAGCCCTATTTACGCGGTTTATACGGTAGTATTCGCTTAGGTCAGTGACCCTTGGACTGAGTAAGTGACCCTTGAATTGAAGTAGATAGCAAGTGCAGGAGCAGTACAATGAGCGAACATGGTAAACAGGCGGGGTTATCCCCGGAAGATCAGGACGCGGACAGCCGTGTGGACATGTGGTGTGCAGTGGCACTGGTGTTGCTGGCGTGGGGTATCGCTATTTTCTGGGTGAGCGGACAGTAAGCGCGACCCTGTGCATCGAAGAACCAGGCCGCCTCACGCGGCCTTTTTTCTGTCCGCCTGATGTGGTCGATTAAAAAACAGTCAAATTACCTGACAGACAATTCATTAAATATAATTAATCTTGATCGATGCGGGATTTCCCACTGTGTGAACGGCATAAGGTATTGCCCGGACCTTCAATATTCTCAAAGCCTGGTCGCGCGCGCTGCCTGCCCAGGCGACTTTTACGCGTCAAACCCCCAGGTACGCGTCAAAACCGTCAGGCGGCGCCGGCCAGCACCATACTCACAATCCAGGCCACCGCGAGCACGAATAATGCGGTGAAAATTATCCCCGAAGCGATGTAGATGTAAACGCTTTTGCGCGAACCAAAATCACGCTGCCGGTTCGCTTCGCTCTGTACACCGAATGCCGCGGCAATGGTGCTCCGTATAATCTGCCATGCGCCGGGCGTGGCGCGTTTATTGTTATCGTCGGGTTCTTCGTTGCGCATGGAGGATTTACCGGGCTGTTGTTGCGAGTGTCGGAACAAGGCTAATCGAGAATCGGTCGCAACCATTTTGCCAGTTCGTCGCGTGGCTGGCCCTTGCGCGCGGCAAGACTTTCCAGCTGGTCTGTACCAATCTTGCGCACGCCGAAGTAACTGCTGTCCGGGTGCGAGAAATACAGGCCGCTCACCGAGGCGGCCGGATACATCGCATAGCTTTCGGTGAGTTGAACACCGAGTTTTTCCTGCGCCTCGAGCAAGGCGAAAATGGTTGCCTTTTCGGTGTGGTCGGGGCAGGCCGGGTACCCCGGCGCAGGTCGAATGCCGCGGTATTTCTCTTTAATCATGTCCTCATGACTCAGGTTTTCGTCTTCGGTGTAACCCCAGTACTCGCTGCGTACCCGGTAATGCAAGTGTTCAGCAAACGATTCCACCAGACGGTCGGCCAGCGCCTTCAGCATGATGCTGCTGTAATCGTCGCCCGCTCGCTCGAATGCTTCGCAACCCTGCTTGCCGGGCGTCTGGTCGACGGTGACGACAAAAGCGCCCACGTAGTCGACCACGTTACTGTGCAGCGGTGCGACAAAATCGGCCAGTGACAGGTTCGGTTTTCCGGCAGTTATTTCGGTTTGCTGGCGCAACTGGTGCAGCTTTGCCAGCGGTTCGCTGCGGTGCTCATCGGCAAATAACTGTATGTCGTCTTCATCAACCTGGTTGGCAGGCCAGAAACCGAAAGCCGCTTTGGCGGTAAGCCATTGTTCATTGACGATCCGCTCCAGCATGGCCTGCGCGTCGTCAAAAAGATTGCGCGCCGCCTCGCCCACCTTGGCGTCGTCGAAAATAGCCGGGTATTTGCCGACCAGGTTCCAGGTAATAAAAAAAGGCGTCCAGTCGATGCTGGCGATGAGCTTGTGCAGCGGGTAGTCGAGCAGCCACTGTGCGCCGAGCACGCGCGGTACCGGCGGTTCGTAGGCAAACCAGTCAAAGACCGGTTTGTTGGCAACCGCCGCCGCATAGCCGAGCAGCTTGCTGCGCGGCGATTTGTTCGCGTGGCGCTCGCGAATAGTCGCGTACTCGGTTTTGGTCTTTTCAATAAAGCCGGCTTTCAGGTCGTCACTGACCAGCGTGCTGGCCACCGACACGCTGCGCGAGGCGTCGGGCACGTAAACAACCTGCTGGTTGTAATAGGCGGGTTCTATTTTTACCGCGGTATGCGCTTTCGACGTGGTCGCGCCGCCAATCATCAACGGCACGTTAAAATCGAGCCGCTGCATTTCGCTGGCGACATGCACCATCTCGTCTAGCGAGGGTGTGATCAGGCCGCTCAGGCCGATCATGTCGACGTTCTCTTCGCGCGCACCCTGCAGGATTTTTTCGGCCGGCACCATCACGCCGAGGTCGATGACTTCGAAGTTGTTGCACTGCAATACCACGCCGACGATATTCTTGCCGATGTCATGCACGTCGCCCTTCACCGTGGCCATCAGTATCTTGCCGTTGCTTTGCGTGCCTTCCTGTTTTTCCGCTTCGATATAGGGCTGCAGGTAGGCCACCGCCTGCTTCATGACCCGCGCGCTTTTCACCACCTGTGGCAAAAACATCTTGCCTTCGCCGAACAGGTCGCCGACCACGTTCATACCGTCCATCAGCGGGCCTTCAATCACCTGGATGGGGCGCTCAAAATGATGGCGAGCCTCTTCGGCGTCTTCCTCGATAAACGCGTTGATGCCTTTTACCAGTGCGTATTCCAGCCTTTTGGTAACCGGTTCATCGCGCCAGGCCAGGGTTTCGGCCACCTTCTCGCCACTGCCGTCGCCCCTGTATTTATCGGCAATGGCCAGCAGCCGTTCGGTGCCATCGTCGCGACGATTGAGGATCACATCTTCCACGCACTCGCGCAGTTCCTCCGGCAGGTCGTCGTAAATCGCCAGCTGGCCGGCGTTGACGATGCCCATGTCCATGCCGGCCTTGATCGCGTGGTATAAAAATACCGAGTGAATCGCCTCGCGCACCGGGTTGTTACCGCGAAACGAGAACGATACATTGCTGACGCCACCGGATACCTTGGCGTGCGGCAGGTTTTGCTTGATCCAGCGGGTCGCCTCGATAAAGTCGACCGCGTAGTTGTTGTGTTCCTCGATACCGGTTGCCACTGCGAAAATATTCGGGTCGAAAATAATATCCTGCGGCGCGAAGCCGATTTTTTCAGTCAGCAAGGTGTAGCAGCGCTGGCAGATTTCAGTCTTGCGCGCAATCGTATCGGCCTGGCCGGCTTCGTCGAAGGCCATGACCACGACGGCGGCACCATAGAGCTGGCACAGTCGCGCCTGCTGCAGGAAGGGCTCTTCGCCCTCCTTCAGGCTGATCGAGTTGACAATCGACTTGCCCTGCACGCATTTCAGGCCGGTTTCGATGACCTCCCACTTGGAGGAATCGATCATGATGGGCACGCGCGATATGTCGGGCTCCGAGGCAATCAGGTTCAGGAAAGTGCGCATCGCGTTGTGCGCATCGAGCATCCCCTCGTCCATGTTCACGTCGATAACCTGCGCGCCGTTTTCCACCTGCTCCAGCGCGACTTCCAGCGCGGTGTTGTAGTCGTCTTCGAGCACCAGCCGTTTGAACCTGGCCGAGCCGGTGACGTTGCAGCGCTCGCCCACGTTCACGAACAGGCTGTCTTCGCTTATGGAGAAAGGCTCCAGCCCGCTGAGGCGCATTGCATGGTTGGGTGCGGGCAGGGGGCGCGGCGTACCGCTGGCGGCGGCTGCTGCAATCGCGGCGATATGTTCGGGTGTGGTGCCGCAACAACCGCCCACGGCATTCAAAAAACCGCGCCCGGCAAAGTCGGTCAGTTCCTGCTGCATGATCGCGGGTGTTTCGTCGTATTCGCCAAACGCATTGGGCAGGCCGGCATTGAAATGGCCGCTGAAATAACAGTCGGCGGCGTTGGCGAGTTCCTCGACAAATGGACGGATTTCCGAAAAGCGTCGCCCGCAGTTCACACCCATGATCAAGGGCTTGGCGTGTGCAACCGAATGCCAGAAAGCCGTGGGAGTCTGGCCCGATAAAAGTCGGCCGCTCAAATCGGGGAAGGTCACCGAAATCATGATCGGGCGTCGCTCGGCGGGGAACTCGTCGAAATAACGCATGACCGCGAAGATCGCAGCCTTGGCATTCAGCGTATCGAAAATGGTTTCGATCAGGATCAAATCGGCACCGCCCTCTACCAGCGCAGCGGTGGCCTCGCGGTAGTCGCTGACCAGGTCATCGAAGCTGATATTGCGTGCCGCCGGATCGTTGACATCGGGCGAAATGGACGCGGTGCGCGGAGTCGGGCCGAGCACGCCGGCCACGAAACGCGGTTTGGCCGGATTCCTCGCGCTGTATTCATCGCAGAGTTTGCGCGCGAGCCTGGCGCCTGCGAGGCTGATCTCGCGCGCAGCGTCCTGCAGGTCATAATCGCCCTGCGCGACCCGGGTGCCGTTAGAGGTATTGGTTTCGAGGATATCTGCGCCAGCATCGAGGTAGGCGCGGTGGATTTCCTCGATGACATCCGGGCGGCTCAGGTTCAGCAGGTCGTTGTTACCGGCCAGGTTCTTGTGATGGTCGGTAAATCCAGTGCCGCGAAAGTCCGCTTCCTGCAGCTTGTAGCTCTGGATCATCGAGCCCATCGCGCCATCTATAACGAGGATGCGCTCAGCGAAGGCTGCACGAAGGCGCTGGGTAAGGTCGGGGCCGGTGTTGCTCATACAGCGTTTATCGCCAAAAAAATGCGCCGGCGGGTGTCACAGGCGCAGGAAAATCGTTACCCGACAGTCTACCAAAGCGCGGGCGCAGCCTCGCGACTAATCCGCGCTTTGGTACTTTTCGCGCGCATTTACGGGAGTCACGCGTGGATCGCCGGTAACTTCAAGCGCCGGCTGTGGTCGAAACTCCAGGCCTCCTGCGGTCGAGCTTTAGGCTCTGATCGCTTAATATGGGTAGCCAGCCGCGCAATGTGCCGGTGGCCATTATCGCATCGAGTAAGCACCATGACAGACAAGCCCTCTATCTTCGCCAAGGCACACAGTGACGCAAGCGAATACGTTGAAATCGATTTGTCGGATTCGGCCCAGGAATACCTCAAGGGTTTGCTCGATTCGCAGGAAGATGATGTGATTGGTATTCGCGTGTTCATTAACGACCCGGGTACGCCGCGTGCCGAAACCTGTATTGCCTATTGCCGCGAGGAAGACGCCAGCGACGATAATATCGTGCGGGAATATGCCGGTTTCAAGGCTTTTTTCGACGCGAATAGCTGGCCCTACCTTGATGCCGCGAAAATTGATTTCGCCAGCGACCGCATGGGCGGCCAACTCACCATCAAGGCACCGAATTCGAAAATGCCGCAGGTGCGCGCCGACAGCCCGCTCGCCGACCGCATCAATTATTTGCTCTATACCGAGATCAATCCTTCGCTGGCAGCACATGGCGGGGAAGTGTCCTTGATGACCATCGACGATGAGGACTACGCTATCCTGCAATTCGGTGGTGGCTGCCAGGGCTGCAGCGCGGTCGACGCCACCCTCAAGGACGGCGTCGAGAAGACCCTCAAGGAGCATTTGCCTGACCTCGCCGGCGTCAAGGACGTCACCGACCACAGCGACCGCTCCAAAGCCTACTACTAGCAATTGGGGTCAGTGTAAAAATTATTTTTTGAACAGCTTGGCCCGGGTGAGTTGTGGAGGGCTGAGGCACAGTTTGCTTAACTGGTTGCACCAAAAAATAAACTGCCCGGTCGTCCGCATCGCCAATTAAGTAAACTGTCCCCGCTGCCATGCCACTTCGATATCTCGCGATCGCGGTCGCTTTTCTACCGTTCCTCGCTGCCAACCTGGCATATTTATTGTCGGCCTGGCAGGGTTATGTCGATTGGTGCTTGCCTTATGTGCACGGCTGCGCGTCGATCAGTGCAGCGGGTCGCCATGGCGCGGCGTATTTTGTTTTCAAGGCCTTGATGCTGCCATCGACTGTATTGATGATGCTGTATTGGCTTGCGCATTTTCGGTGGCTGGAACTGGCAGGTGACACGTCAGCCCGGGCGCGCAGCTTGATACTGGCAATGGGTATTGTCGCTCCGCTCGGGCTGGTGCTGTATGCCACAGTACTTGGTTCAGTCGGTGATATGTATTTCCTGCAGCGGCGCATCGGCGTCGTTCTCTATTTTGCACTCACTTTTTTTGCACAGCTATTGCTTACGCATCGTTTGCACTTGCTGGCGCTGGATGAAACTGCAATTGCGTACCGCATCAAGTTCGCGCTGATTTGCATGATGTGGGCGCTTGGGCTGGTGCATCTTGTGTTCGAGATCACCAGGCCCGAATTCGACGCGATTGACGATATTATCGAGTGGAATTTTGCGCTGCTGACGACCCTGTTTTATGCGAGCAGTTACTGGTTGTGGCGGGGATACGGAGTGACTTTAAACACAATAAAAGGGGCCGAAGACCAAGAGAAGTAGGAAGTATTTGTCACCGCCCCCTTTTTGCTCTAGGCTCGCCATCCTCATGAAAGCACTGCCCTGCCAACCTGTCACCGCGCCACCCCTGTTTGGTTACCAGGCCTATTGGGCCGAGTGCTATGGCACGGCGCCATTTTTGCCTATGTCGCGGGCCGAGATGGACGAGCTGGGCTGGGATAGCTGCGACATTATTATTGTTTCCGGCGATGCCTACGTCGATCACCCCAGTTTCGGCATGGCGGTTATAGGGCGGTTACTGGAAGCGCAGGGTTTTCGCGTGGGGCTGATTTGCCAGCCCGACTGGAAGAGTGATGAGCCGTTCAAGGCGCTCGGTAAACCCAACCTGTTTTACGGTGTGACCGGCGGCAACATGGATTCCATGATCAACCGCTACACCGCCGACAAGCGTATGCGCAGCGACGATGCCTATACAGCAGGCGGGCAGGGCGGGTCGCGGCCCGATCGATGTGTGATCGTCTACAGCCAGCGCTGCAAGCAGGCTTTCCCGGAAGTGCCTGTAGTCATCGGCGGTATTGAAGCGAGCCTCAGGCGTATCGCGCAGTATGACTACTGGAGTGATGAGGTTCGCCGTTCAGTGCTTGTCGATGCGACCGCCGATGTGTTGTTGTATGGCAATGCGGAGCGTGCCATTGTAGAAGTGGCGCATGCCTTCGCGCAGGGGCGCAGCGCCCGGGATTTTTATACTATTCGCGGTGCTACATTCATTCGGCCTTCCGTGCCGTCAGGCTGGATCGAAATCGATTCGACCCGCATAGACTGGCCTAACAGAATCGATAAGCTGCCCAACCCGTACAACTACGGCAATGAAGAAACCAGTTGCAGTGTGCGTGAGCAGGGTGAAGTGTCCGTTGATGATACCGGCGTGGAGCCGGTGCGCATTATTCCCATGCCCATCGCCACGCGCGAATTGGCCGGGCTGGACCAGGAAAACGTTTGTATCCGCCTGCCTTCGTTTGAAAAGGTCAGCAAGGATGCGGTGCTATACGCGCATGCCTCGAGGGTACTGCACCAGGAGAGCAACCCGCATAACGCACGCGTGCTGGTACAGCGTCATGGCCACCGCGAAGTCTGGGTTACACGACCGCCGATTCCATTGAGCACAGAAGAGCTGGATGCGGTGTTCGAACTGCCCTACCAGCGCAGACCGCATCCGGCGTACGGTCAGGCGAAAATCCCCGCCTATGAAATGATAAAAACCTCTGTGAACATCATGCGCGGCTGCTTCGGCGGCTGCACGTTCTGTTCGATTACCGAGCACGAAGGCAGGGTGATTCAAAGCCGCTCTGAAGAGTCGGTTTTGCGCGAAGTTGAGAAAATCCGTGACCAGGTGCCGGGCTTTACCGGTTCGATCAGCGATCTGGGCGGTCCCACCGCGAACATGTACCAGCTCAATTGCAACGATGATGTGATCCAGGCGAACTGTCGTCGACTGTCTTGCGTGTATCCCACGATATGCAAAAACCTCGAAACGGATCACTCGCCCACTACGCAACTGTATCGAAAGGCGCGTGCATTGCCCGGCATCAAGCGCATTCTTATCGCTTCGGGTTTGCGCTACGACCTCGCCGTGCTCGACGAAGAGTATGTCAAGGAACTGGTGACGCACCACGTAGGTGGCTACTTGAAAATTGCTCCGGAGCACAGTGAAGATGCCACGCTCAGCAAGATGATGAAGCCCGGCATGGGCAGTTACCATGCGTTCAAGAAACTGTTCGACAAGTACTCTAAGCAGGCAGGCAAGAAGCAGTACCTGATCCCTTATTTTATTGCCGCGCATCCCGGTTGCACAGACGAGGAAATGCTCGAACTTTCGCTGTGGCTGAAACGCAACGATTTTCGCATCGACCAGGTACAGACTTTTTATCCCTCGCCCATGGCGTTGGCCACGGCTATGTATCATTCCGGACGCAACCCGCTGAAAAAACTTCATTACAAGCGCGGAGAGAGAGTTTTTGCCGCAAAGAATATCCAGCAGCGCAGGCTGCAAAAGGCGTTTTTGCGCTACCACGATGAGTCCAATTGGGGTTATCTGCGAGAGTCGCTTATTCAAATGCATCGACGCGACCTGATTGGCGATGGCCCACACCAGCTTGTGCCTGCCGAATCGGCCAAACCTTCGCCCAAGGCGCGGCGCTTCAAGAAGGCCCGCGGCAGCCAGTGGAGCTAGCTAATTGGGGTCAGTGTAAAAATTATTTTTTGCACAATATGCGGGTAAGGTGCCTACCAAAAATCGAACTTTGCGGAAACTGGGTTGGCGAAGCTGTTCAAAAAATAATTTTTACACTGACCCCAATTTTACTGGGTTATTGATCTGGAGCAACACCATGGTTGAGTTTAGAGATGTCGATGTGGTGAAGGTGGCAAATGTTTATTATGGCGGCAAGGTGGTGAGTCGCACACTGAATTTCCCGGATGGAACGCGTAAAACACTTGGCTTTATGCAGCCTGGTGAGTATGAGTTTTCAACCGAGCAGGCCGAATTTATAGAAGTGCTGGGTGGAGCGGCTGAAGTACAAATAGAGGGCAGGCATGGCTGGACGCATTGCGCGACCGGAAGCGAATTCCACGTTCCGGAAAACGCCTCTTTCAAACTCAAGGTGGATGCGTATTTTGATTATTGCTGTAGCTATCTTTGAGAAATGGGATCAGTGTATTGATCAAAAAATGATTTTTACACTGACCCCAATAAACTAGGGAAGGAGGTGGGCGACGGCGTCGCGTTCTTCGCAGAGTTCTTTCTCGGTGGCTTTCATTTTGGCGTGGCTGAAGTCGTTGATGTTGAGCCCCTGCACGATTTGCCAGTCGCCGTTTTTGCAGATTACCGGAAACGAATAAATCAGCCCTTTCTCGATACCGTAGCTGCCATCGCTGTACACACCCATCGACACCCAGTCATTTTTCGCCGAACCCAATGCCCAATCGTGCATATGGTCAATCGCGGCGTTGGCCGCTGATGCGGCAGAGGACGCGCCGCGCGCCTTGATGATTGCGGCGCCGCGTTGCTGTACGGTGGGAATAAAATCGTTTTCGTACCAGCGCTGGTCAACTTTTTCCATGGCCGAGCCGCCACTTACCTTCGCCTGGTAGAGGTCAGGGTATTGTGTTGAGGAGTGATTGCCCCAGATCGTCAGATGTGAAACGTCGGTAACCGCTGCGCCGGTTTTTTGCGCGAGTTGGGTCAGCGCGCGGTTATGGTCGAGGCGCGTCATCGCGGTGAAATTGCGTGGGTCGATAGAGGGCGCGTTGCGCTGCGCGATCAGGGAATTGGTGTTGGCGGGGTTGCCTACTACCAGTACTTTAATCTGCTTGCTCGCGACTTTGTCGATGGCCTTGCCCTGGGTCGAGAAAATTGCTGCGTTGGCTTCGAGCAAATCCTTGCGTTCCATGCCCGGGCCGCGCGGACGTGCGCCAACCAACAGCGCGTAGTCGGCATCCTGGAAAGCGACTTCCGCATCGTCTGTGCACACGATATTTTGCAATAGCGGGAATGCGCAATCGTCCAACTCCATTGCCACGCCCTGCAGCGCACCGAGTGCGGGCGTGATTTCCAGCAGTTGCAGCACCAGCGGCTGGTCTTCGCCGAGCATCGCGCCGGAGGCGATACGAAATAGCAGGCCGTAGCTGATCTGTCCGGCCGCGCCGGTTACCGTAACTATTACCGCAGGCTTCATAGGGTTATCCTTCGTGGAGGCTGAATGGTCAATCGGGGCCGATAGGGCCGAAGAAACTTTACGGCACAGGCCGCTGAAAAGCGGACGCCATTTTACGCCGCCCGCTCGCGCTTGGCCAGAAATGCGCTGATGCCTGCACTGGAATGGTATTTTCGGCTGATATTTGTCGCCGTGCTCGCGTAGAATGTCGCCGATCAAAGCCTGCGCTGTCGTGGTCAGCAAGCGGCAATTGCGTGACCAAATGGCCGCGGGGGTCGCAAATTTTGAGCGGGCAGGTATTTGAACAAGCAAAGCATGAGCGATAGCATACTCACGAAAGTCCCGATAGAGCAGGCTGGGGCGAAACGCACAGTCGGCCAGGCTGCGCCCGCTGGCGAGCAATTGCCGCGCGATCGTACTGAATTCAACAAGCTGCAAAAAAGGCTGCGGCGCAACGTTGGCAAGGCCATCGAAGACTACGCCATGATCGAGCATGGCGACAGGGTTATGGTGTGCCTGTCCGGCGGCAAGGATTCCTACGCCATGCTCGAAATCCTGCGCAACCTGCAACAAAGCGCACCGATCAATTTCGAACTGGTTGCCGTCAACCTTGACCAGAAACAACCCGGCTTTCCGGAGCACATCCTGCCCGACTATCTCGAGGCCGAGGGTGTGGTTTTCCATATTCTCGAAAAAGACACCTACAGTATTGTCAAGTCGATCATTCCCGACGGCAAAACCACCTGCGGTCTGTGTTCACGACTGCGTCGCGGCAGCCTGTATGGCTTTGCCGAAGAAATTGGCGCGACCAAAATCGCACTCGGACATCACCGCGACGATATTGTCGAAACACTGTTCCTGAATATGTTTTACGGCGGCAAGCTCAAGGCGATGCCACCCAAACTGCTCAGCGACGACAAGCGCAACATCGTGATTCGTCCGATGGCTTACTGCAAGGAAGCCGACATCGCACGTTTTGCGAAGTACAAGCAGTTTCCGATTATTCCCTGCAACCTCTGCGGGTCGCAGCAAAACCTGCAGCGCCAGGCGATCAAGAAAATGCTCGGCGACTGGGAAAAATTGCAGCCCGGCCGGATCGAAAATATATTCCGCGCGATCGCCAGCGTGGCGCCCTCGCAGCTGGCTGACCCGGATTTGTTTGATTTCAAAAATCTCGAAATCGACCGATCGCTCGGTGTGATCAATGCGGTGAACGTGGGGTGAGGTGGTTGTCGAGCAGGAACTTCTCGATTGTAGAAAAGGGTAGCCGGTATCGAGTGAAAACCGCATATTTGCCGCTGCCGGGAGGTAAGGTGCTATGTGCGTGACACGCTTTGAATACATCCGTGTACGCTCGCTGGCGGCGTCCATGCCGCCAGACGGTCACGCACATAGCGCCTTACTCCCAGGCAGCTGCTACCGTCCGCTGATCGGCGTAAAGCACACGCAGTGGTAGTCATAAACGATCTGGCGAAAAAAATGCAGGCGCGTTACTGGGAAAACAAGACACTGGAAGAATTAAGTCCGCAGGAATGGGAGCAACTCTGCGACCACTGCGGGCTATGTTGCCTGGTGCGTATTCAGGACGCCGATAGCGGCACGATATACGATACCAACGTTATCTGCCGTCACTACGATTGCGACAGTTCGCGCTGCCGCAGCTATCACAATCGAGAAGCGGTGCCGCACGGCTGTGAATCCCTTACGCCGGCGACCGTGCGCGCATACAACTGGTTGCCCGACAGCTGTGCGTACCGGGTGGTAATGCGCGGCGAGTCGCTGCCTGCCACCCACCCGTTGCTCGCGGGCGAAGCCAAATCCCCCGTGCCCAGTGCGGTTGTCAGGCAGTTCACCGGGATTGGCCTGGTGCAGGATGCCGATGATATCGACCCGGCGTGTCACCTGATTGCACTCGAAGATATCGGTTGAGTCTCGAATCAAACTGTTTATGGAGCAATTTTCTGCGCCATCCGGATGATGGCACGCATGCGTCAGGATGGCAGGTGGTCTCACCGCAGCCATGACGCGCTGTAAATACATCCCTGTACGCTCGACGGCAGCATCCCTGCTGCCGACGGTCATGGCTGCGGTGAGACCACCTGCCACCGTGACGGTATTTACTGCACGCTAACGGGATCACCTACTACCTCACCCTTACTTTCACACCATCGCTGATCCGCTCATCCGGGTACACGATAACCCGTTCCTCTTCTGCCAGCCCTTCCAGCACCTGCACAGCCAGCCCATTGCGCTGGCCGATTTTCAACGCCCGCATTTTTGCGCGCCCGGCTTCGATGACGAATACTGACCACTGATCGCCCGTTTTGAAAATTGCCGCATCCGGAA
>JBATGO010000069.1:0-10896 GCA_049665845.1 Pseudomonadales bacterium
CGGTACAGAGGCCAGGCTGTTTACCACCCACGCGGATGCTGATGTGAACGCCAGTAAGGGCTTGGCGCAGATTCTGCCGTTAATGCTGGCAGCTTACCTCTACTTCATGATGCTTTGGAGAATGGGCGATTACAGCGGGATTGAAGAACAATTCCAGACCCGCAAGAAACGATGGGGCGGGCTACTTCGGCGATGTGTGGGTAAATGCACTACGATAAACAAGCAGGACTACTAACTCCTGATGAGATAATGCACCTGTTAAATCAAGCTTCGCTGTTTCCACAATGGGATGGTTCGACGACGCACAATGAGACACTGGTACACCATCCACACCAAACCGCGACAAGAGACATGTGCAGCGGAGCATCTGCGCCGCCAGGCGTTTGAAGTCTATCTGCCCTGCATCAAACAGAGTCACCGGTATCGAGGCCAATGGCGCGAGAAGACCGAATCGCTGTTCCCCCGCTATCTTTTCATCCGACTTGACCTGGGCCTCGACAATATCGCACCGATCCGTTCTACCTACGGGGTCTCAACACTGGTCAGCTTCTGCGGCCAGCCGGCCACCGTCCCTGACCCGTTCATTTATGCGCTGACCCGATCGTCGGATCCGGAAACCGGGCTAATCTATCCCAAAAAGGACCTCTTCGAAGCTGGCACCGAAGTTACCATTATGGACGGCCCGCTGCAGGGGCTGAAGGCCATTTTCAAGGTGAACGATGGCGAACAACGCTCGATTATCCTGCTGGAACTTTTGGGCAAGATTCAAAAAATCTCGATCGACAGGGATCATCTCGTCCCTCGTAACGCAGGCTGAATAGCCAGCAACAACTGGCACTCTCAGCTCTTATACTGCAAACCACTTACCTTTTGTCTTTTTTTTTCTGCAAGCAGCGACTGATACAAATCAGTCATACGCTTAACCCGATTACGGATCCGGTAATGATCTAATACTTTATTTCGGGCATTTGCCCCCATCTCATCTCTCATACCTGCTGTATTCACCAGGCTCAAAATTCCGTCTGCAAGTTGTTCATCGTTATCTGTATCAAAAAGAATTCCATCGACACTGTGTGACACCAGATCGCGATTACCGGCTATATCAGATGCGATCACGGGCAGGGATGAGGCCATCGCCTCCAGGATGGCCAGCGGCATGCCCTCCCAGCGCGAGGGTAAAACAAATATATCAAGGCCAGAGAGCAGCGCTGCGACATCATGTCGCCACCCCAGAACCTGAATCTGTGACTGCAATCCGTGGCTAGCAATAACTTGCTCAAGTTCAGCCCTTAACTCGCCGTCGCCAATAAAATAGAAATGCACCGGTTTATCGGTCTGCTTAAGCACTTTTAGCGCAGCGCGGAGCAGGCAGGCAGGATTTTTTTGCCGCCACAATCGGCCCACCATGCCGACGCAGATCACATCGTCATCGCTGAGTTTAAAAATTTCGCGGCGAATTTCAGTACGCTGCCCGCCCACACTCTTGGCAAAGTCATCGGCATCAACACCATTGGGTATCAAATGCACCTTTCCTTCAGGGATGTGTAACTTCTTTATCGCCATTTGGCGATCGGACTCATTCAATACCACAAATGCATCACCTAACTTGCCGCCAAGGTACTCCACTGTGAAGTAAACCCAACGCGCCAGCCAGGAGGACGCATAGGGAAACGCGTAACCATGTACCGAATGTATAACAACCGGCACACCACTAAGGCGGCCTGCGATTCGCCCTAGAATGCCCGTTTTTGAGGAATGCGTATGGAGAATATCGGGGGCCAGGCGTTTGAACAATCTATACAACTGCCGCCCGGCAGAGAAATCCCGAAATAGTGAGATAGGTCTGACGAGACTTGGTGCATATTGGGTATCTATTCCAAGTTGCTCAACAGCTTTCGACAGGGCTCCCGACTCCTTGCAAATTAACACAGGCTCGAATTCGGACCGGTCGACGTTCTGGAACTCCTCAAACGTTACCCTCTGTACACCCGAAAACAATGGAAGTAACTGCAAATGAACCAGGCGCACAGGCTTGTGACTGGCAAAACTTCGGTCGTGGTAATCGGCCGCTTCAAACCCTTGCTCGCAAACAACACTACTTTTCATCAGGTAACCTGTTAATATTTAACAGCTTATTGAAACATTGAGGTAAGCAACAGGCCTTTGGTTGATAACGCCACAGGGCTGCACCAGCCAAGCGTTAAGGAACAAATGATCAGAACCATGCGTCACTAAGTGCTCTTTTATATCGCAATATCGCAGTTATTTTCTAACTGTTTATTGTGTGTCATAAAGCGCAGAGAAAACAGCAGATAAGAAAGCAGATGGGGCAGGAGGCCGCATTAATACGATGAAAATGGAGCGAAAGTTGGTGTTGTATTGCAAACGTGGCCTAAACGTCCCGTTGGACCGGGCAACCCTTGCTACCATGCTTCCGGTGGAAAGAACCGATAGGGCAGCCAGGCAGTGGCATGCTGCGCATAGTTAAGCCACACAAACTGTACGACGGCGTAGTAGAGCAACACCAGTACCA
Organism: Pseudomonadales bacterium; assembly: GCA_049665845.1. Lineage (GTDB taxonomy): Bacteria > Pseudomonadota > Gammaproteobacteria > Pseudomonadales > UBA7434 > UBA7434. The sequence continues at coordinate 2,534 of JBATGO010000069.1, forward strand.
CTACTTCGTTGCGCTGACCTCTTTTGCCGAGCACGTCAGGCAAATGGGCGAACACGACTAACTGCAGAGGCAGCATATACAGCGCCACCCGATCCACCGCGGTGGAGGAAGGCGACACCAGAAACAGGGTCAGGCAAGCGAGCGAGATAACGGCAAACCATCGCCATAACACCGCCTCGGCCTCGGCGAACTCGAAGCGGCGGCGCCAAACCAGCAGGATGACTGCCGGTACCATATTCATCAGCAACCGTATCATCGCTCCCTGCGATTGCACTACGGTCTCAGCCCCGTACCTGGTGACGTACGCATCGACCACCTTTTCAAGCAGTAACAGGTAAGCGCCGAATGCGGTCACGCCCACCCATAGCGCCGTCCAGTAACGGCTGCGGGTATCCGCCATGGCTGCGATCGGCAGCAGAATTACTGCGGACTTGTGAAAGGTTGCCCCAAGCACCACCCAGAACACAAACCAGCGTATTTGCCTTCGCCCCAATACCACCAGCCCGAGCATCGCCAGTCCAAGCGCAATCGCCTGTCGGTTGTAGCCCATCGCTACAACTATTACCACGTAGGGCACCGCCACCGCCAGCGCCAGCCAGGGCCGCGGCAGGCTGCGGCAGAACACTGCCAGGCCGATGGAAAAGATTGCCCCGCCAATTAGGTTGACGCCGTAGATGCCCCAATCCATCTGCGCACTGATCCAGTTCAACAACTTATAGCCCGGATCATCGAGCTGCAGGATGTCTGCCAGCGACAAATACCGCGCGTCCTGCACCATGACGAGGTACGGGGCCCAGTCCGCTCCCACCTCGAAACGCAAACCGATCAAGACCGTCAGCACGAATATGGTGGCGATCCAGGCTTCATCCAGCTTCAATGAACGCAAGCCGAGTGCCGCATGCACCCTGTGCCGGTCAGCGGACAACGCGGCCAGTGCCGACACCCCGAAAATCAGCCAGTAAGGCCACATATCAGGGATTCACCTCGAGCCCGGGCTTAAAGAGCAGCACAATCCACTGCCACCGGGTTCATGCATTGTGCTCTCCGGTTTATTTCCAACATACTGCCTATACATTTCACATATAGCGCCATTAACCATGCCTGAATCCTGACGAGCGTTATCGTCAACCGGGTTGTTAAGCCTCTACCCAGGCCCTGTTGTAATCATCGACCATTTTTTCCATGAAGAAGTTGTTCAGTATGTGAAGGCGCGCTTCCTTTTGCCGCTGCTCCCATGCGACTGGATCGGCGCCCTGCTCTTCGACAGCAAAGGTCATTGCCTGCGCCAACGCTTTGGCTGATTTTGCCGGAACCACCCAACCTGTATTTGCCACGATTACCCCGGCATCGCCCATATCGGTAGTCACACAGGGCGTGCCACAGGCCATAGCCTCACACAACACATTGGGAAACGCCTCGCCGTAAGCAGAGGAAAGAACATGAATATCCAGTGCATTCATGACAGTGGGAATATCATTGCGTTGACCGAGCAGCAGTACCTCGGCCCGAACATTATTTGTATCCAGCCAGCTAATTAGTTCAACATTCGCATCGTTCATCCCGCTACCAATCAACAGACAACGAAAATCATGGCCGCTTTGCTTGAGCAGTCCCAGTGCGCGAATCAGGTTCAGGGGATCCTTATGCGGATCGAAACGGGCCACCATGCCCAGCACGAACATCCCGTCTGGAATATCGAGCGCTGACCTGAGCGTACTCCTGGCCTGTAAATTTGGGGCGAATTGATGTAAATCATAGCCGTAGCGAACAACCCTGAATTTGTCTTTGGCATAGCCCAGCGCCTGGTGCACGACGACACCTTTTTGCGAGGCACTCACGATTCGTTTCGGAATCCATCCGGAAAGAAGCGCATTCAGGCGCATCACCAAAATAGTAGCACGCTTGGTCTTGCCCTTTTCCAGAGTGGTATTGTGCATGCCCCAGAAAACAGAACGGATTCCCGCAGCACGCGCTGCCAGGCCACCGATCAGGTCGCCGTGGTACATCCATGTTTGTACCACATCAGGACCAAGCTGACGCAACAGGCGAGCAAGCCTCCATATAATCACGGGGGTGAATAGCCAGCGCTGCATATTCATGTAATGCACAGTAATACCGGCTGTATTCAGCAATGACCCATATTTGCCCTCAGCCTGGAGTGAAATCACTACATGTGAATTCTGTTGGTCCGCCAGGCAAAGACGATACAAAACAGCCTCGGCACCGCCATCGTTGAGGCCGGTAATCACATGCGCAACGATCATGATCCTTTTTCCAGCGTATTTGACAATGCCTCAAAATAATTCTCGTAGAGAACCCTGATGATGATCCAGGCGTCGTTCAATTGACGATCATTCATCTTTTTATTTATCCTTTTGACATAGCAGCGAAAGATAGGCGTCAGCCGCTTTCTCTATCGAAAAATCCATAACCCTCTCTGTAGTTGGCGGGCCCGCATCGTCGAGAGTATCCAGCATCGCCCGGGCAAGCGCATTCATGTCACCTACAGGTACCAGCCTGCCCCATTTCCCATTTTCCAGAATCTCTGCCGGGCCGCTTGGACTATCGGTGCTGATCACCGGCACGCCGCACGCCATCGCCTCGACAAGCACCATGGGTAATCCTTCCCAGCGGGATGCGAGCACAAACAGGTCTGCCTGTCGCATGTAGGCATATGGGTTATCGGTAAATCCAGGCAGTGCGACAGCCTGTGCCAACCCCAACTCTTCGATCAAGGCTTCAAGGCTCGAACGCAATTCGCCCTCCCCTAAAATCACCAGCCGAAGGTCGCGCTCTTTTATGGCAATGCTGAATGCCCGCAAGAGTGTCTCATAGTCTTTTTGCGGACGTAATCGACCGACAGCCAGGACTACCGGAGTGGATTTATCGACAAACCACGGATGCGTTACCGGCAGGTTAGACCTATTCGAAATCTCATCTATTGGAACTGAATTGTGGACAACACTGATACGATTTGCACTCATGCCCAGAAGATTCGCAAGATCATCCGCAACACCTTCTGACACTGCAATAATGTTGTAAGCACGCGGATATAACCACCTCATTAACACCTTTACTACTTTTGGCTTGATACCGGGATTATTATCAAGATCCATTGTCGCATTACTTTGTTCGCAAACTACTACTGGCACTTTTGAACGAGATAATAATGCGGCTAATAATGCAGTGACATTGGCGTGGCTGAGCGCTGCTAACATTATTGGAGGCCTTTCGCGACGCATATACTGCGCCAGTGCCACGAAGCCGGTCAACATACGCGATGCCTTCAAGTCAACCACGCGCGCACCCGACGGCAGCTCCTTAAGATAAGCGCCTTCCGCCTTCAAAAGCACAAGATCCACACCAATCCCGCGCTCACAAAACGCAATCGCCAGATTGACCATGACCCGCTCGGCGCCCCCTCCACTGAGATCGGGAAGAAACATCGCAAGGCGGTCTATTTTTGACATTCGGTAATTACCCTTTTAATAACTTATTCAAAAAAATAACGCTCGCAGTATTCCTTTGTTTATCCCGGTGGCAAACCACCATAGGCTTTGCCGGACGTTCATTTGGTGCTTACCGCGAAAATACACGCTCTGCTCACTTGTTTTTTTTCTTATGCCATTCCCAAGCAGTTGTCACGATGGATTCCAGATCCGGAAAGTCGGGGTTCCAGTCCAGATCTCGCGTAATGCGTTGCCCGTCACCGACCAGTCGTGCCGGGTCACCGGACCGCCTGGGTCCTATTCGCACAGGCACATCCAGGCCTGTGACAGCCCTCGCAACATCGATAACCTGCTGAACAGAATAGCCTTTGCCATTACCCAGATTGTAGGCTGTGGTAGAGGCTCCTCCTTCCAAAGCCTTCAGTGCCAACACATGGGCATTCGCCAGGTCAGTTACATGGATATAGTCGCGGATACAAGTACCATCGCTGGTTTTATAATCGTCACCAAAAATAGTGATGTGTGGCCGTGCCCCTGCGGCAGCGTCCAATACCAGTGGAATCAGGTGCGTCTCGGGGTCGTGATCTTCGCCGATCTCCCCCTGCACATCTGCACCTGCCGCATTGAAGTAACGCAGCGAAATTGAGCGGATTTGGTGAGCGATATTGAAATCCTGCAGAATACGCTCGATCATCAGCTTTGAAGCGCCGTAAGGATTAATCGGATCCTGTGGATGATCCTCCGGGATAGGGACGTGACTCGGGATACCATAAGTGGCGCAGCTACTGGAGAAAATAAACTTATCGATTCCAGAATCGCGCACTGCCTCAAGCAGGGTTAAGGTTCCGGCGACATTGTTTCGATAATATTTCCCCGGATCCTCCACCGACTCACCAACATAGGCGTAGGCGGCGAAATGCATCACTGCTGATGGCTGGTATTTTTCTATTACCTCATCGAGGCGTTGCCTGTGGCTAATGTCACCCTGCTCCAAAGGACCCCACTTTACCGCCCATTCGTGGCCATAAACCAGATTGTCATAGGTTACGGGCATATAGCCTGCCTGCGCCAACCTTTTGCAGGCGTGACTACCTATGTAGCCCGCACCACCGGTAACCAATATATGTTTGTTAGATGTCATGACGAATGATTGTTCAGAAATAAAGAAGGGAATCCCCGACTACCCTGAATCGGGGATATGCGTACTTTCGAATTACTTGCTAAGCAAGCCTTCGAAATAGGAAATTGTTTTTGTCAGGCCTTCGCGCAGGGCAATTTTCGGTTCCCAGTCGAGATTTGCCTTGGCAAGCGTAATGTCCGGGCAACGCTGGGTGGGATCATCGGCGGGAAGCGGCTTGTTGATCAACCTGGATTTTGATCCCGTCAGTTCAATGATCAGTTCTGCCAGTTCCTTGATAGTAAACTCGCCCGGGTTACCGGTATTGACCGGGCCGGTGAAATCGTCGGGGGTGTCCATCAGGCGAACGAAGGCCTCAATCAGGTCATCAACATAGCAGAAGGAGCGGGTCTGCGAACCGTCGCCATAGAGCGTGATGGGATCATTTTGCAGGGCCTGCATGATGAAGTTGGAGACTACACGCCCATCGTTGGGATGCATATGAGGCCCATAGGTATTAAAGATGCGAGCCACCTTAATGCGCAGACGGTGCTGGCGATAGTAGTCGAAGAACAATGTCTCCGCGCAGCGCTTGCCCTCGTCGTAGCAAGATCTCGTGCCCATGGGATTAACATGACCCCAGTAGGATTCGGGCTGGGGGTGAATCTCCGGATCGCCATAGACCTCGCTGGTAGATGCCTGGAAAATTTTGGCCTTGACGCGTTTGGCAAGGCCCAGCATATTGATTGCGCCATGGACGCTGGTCTTGGTGGTCTGCACCGGGTCGAACTGGTAATGGATGGGCGAGGCGGGGCAGGCAAGGTTGTAGATCTCGTCCACCTCTACATAGAGAGGATAAGTTACATCATGGCGCATCAGCTCAAAGTGGTGATTGTCGAGCAACGCCAGGATATTATCCCTTGTACCGGTGTAGAAGTTATCGACGCACAGAACATCATTACCTTCGTTCAGCAGCCGGGTGCAAAGGTGGGATCCCAGAAATCCGGCACCGCCCGTTACGAGAATACGTTTTCTTTGGAAAGTTGGCATAGTGAGTTGTTAATCCTGTATTAGTTATGGTTCCTGAAATTCGTATAAACGCCCGGGACTTTCTCGCGGGTTAACTGAATCTCGATTTTGAGTTGCCTCTCGCATCACTAGCCGAGGCCAAATTGCTAACAGCACTCGCTTCGGTAGCAAGCCACTATTGTGCCTTTTTATAATTCAATTGATTGTAAAACAAAAAACCACTGCGTTGCATCATGTATTGCAAGCATCTATCGCCAGGCTTTCCAGCTCCGCCATCATTACCTTTGCGGATTCCCAATCAATCTCCTGTAGTCTCACATCAATGCGAGCAGGAATGCCAGGCTTCGATGCCCTCAGCAGGCTTCCCAAGGTACGCAGCGCGTCTTCCTCTGTGGCCCCCTGCAGATGCTCGGGGCTCGACAATAGTTTATTGAGCTCAGATAGATTTTCAGGTTTATAAATGCCGTTAAAGCTATCGAAGTAAACAGCCCCCAGTACAATCGCTGGAATTCCGTAAGCAACTGCTTCCAGGGCAACCGTACCTGTTAGCGTAACCACCACCGAGGCATGAGTAATCAATTTATGAGAATCCTCATGCGTGTCGGCAATAATCACACCGGGCATATGGATAAGCTGACTGTACACTTCCAACGGCCTGTAACCGAGCATAGGTGAATGCTCTTTGACAACCAGGTACATATCTGCAGGCAAAGCAGCTAATATATTTCTTAGCGTGTTCACTTGATCCTGATAATCAAATGCCATCTCTTCGACAGTCAATTCCGGCTGGACATGGAGAAAGTAAACCGCATATTTTTTTGTTTGAATTTTATCAAATGGCGTTTGATGCGCCAGCAAATAACGCTTTGCTTTTAATCCATCTCTGTATCTGACATATTTTGCGAGCGGCGAAAATATCCTGCCGGGTAATACCTGTGGATTTCTCCTGTACGTTCGCGAGCGCTTTCCCAACCATATATTGAGCCCTGCCAATAGCGGCGAAGGATACAATCTCTTGAAAAAGCCCGGTGAACCCTTGGCGTGATCTGTCTGCAAATAAACAGGCTTTTCCTTGGTCTGTTTGAAGGCCTGTAATCTTTGTTTGACCTTCGACAATTCTGCACCCGCCATGGGTTGATCTGCCATTTCCTTGTAGGCAATTCGCACCTGGCGCCAATCGTAGCCGATTCCGGTTTCCAGATATAAGCGCTCCGGCCAAAAGCGCACAGGCATAAATGTGCCTGCTGGTATGTCTCTTTCCTGCGCCAGGCGCCACGCCATACGGCCCGGCGCGTAGCTTGTTTCTACAAAAATAAAATCAGGATCAAAGCTTTCAATTTCCTTTTCCAGTCTTTTGTAGATAAGGGCCATAAATTGTTTGGTTCGTTCGCCTGTCCAAATCAAGGGAATCATATTCAGGTTCATGTCCAGGCGTATCTGTCCACGAAAATACCGATCCATCAAAATATCCCGGTTAACAAAGCAGGATCCGAGCCGATATTCCAGCTCCTTCAATGATTGAGCCGCTTCAGGGCAGTCATTATCCGCAGCATCGATCTCTGACAGTTCGGGCAGAATATCCCTCACTGCATCAAATGTACCTACTTCTTGCCCAAGCCGGAATCCCTCCGGATCCATTGTCAGCACAAGTGATTGCACTGAACCAACCTTTTTGAATGCGTTGATATAAGCTGCATATTCATGAATCTGCGAGGGAAAACTAAATAGCAGTATCTTCATTATTTATCATCCAAAAGTTCTTCCGAGCTGGTGTGCTGAGATAACCTGCCTTTACCGCAGCGAATGTACAGTTAAAAAAACAAGATCGAAGCAAGATTGCAGCCAAAGCATTCAAAAAACACTTTCAACTGAAAGAAAAAGAGAAAGACCTGTTCTGCGATGGTCGCGACGGGTACGCCGTTATCGGCCTCGACATGAAGCACAGGGACGCCACAGAAGCTTGCTTCAGGTAATGTTAGGTCGACGATCCAGCTTCTCAAGCATATCTTCTATCAATAAATGTTGAGAGATAGATTCTTCAAGCGAAGGCAAGTGGCTACGACCATTTTGCAATATTTCGCCCACTACTTCGCCAATCAAATCCGAAAGATACGGAAAATGACTAATTACTTTCCTGTTCAGTGTTATCTTGGTGAAATCGAAAAGATAAACTTTGTTTTTTAGCCTGAACTCTTGCATGCCAGCAAGGCTCTCGTCGCCATGGTCAACCAATCTAAAGGTCTTGTCACTATCGCGATCGGTGAATACAAGCTCCCCATGAATCTCTTCATAGCCAGCTCTTTTGCTGGGAAAGACCTTTGATATACGGGTATCACTGCCGGCCTGAAGATGCGTGATTTTCATATGTCTCTTGAAGACATCAATCCAATGAACCGCATTGCACGCCATACCCCAATTTGACCCTATAAGCTCAACCGACCTGACCTCCTCCTCAAAAATACAATCAAATGCTTTACTGCCATAAAGCCACTGATTAACAAAGGTTGGTAAACGGTCCAGCGCAAGACATTCTTCGAACTCTTCCCTGGACTTAAACAAGTATTTCTCCAGAATAATATATCTGGGATTGAGCTCTAAACAACGCTTGTAGATAGCGAGACGAGACTCACAAGAAGTGGATACAACGCAGAGATCAATAGCCTCATTGACGTCGTCAAGAGAAGATAGCAGCTCCACATTACCTAAATTCAGATTTTGCAGCTCCAGAAGTCGAGCACGCGAGTCAACCAACAGAAGCCGCGCATCAG
>JBATGO010000070.1:0-2465 GCA_049665845.1 Pseudomonadales bacterium
CTTTTTGCCGTGACGCCTGCGAAGCCTCGGTGTAGTCGGCAAGCTTTTCAAGCACCGCATCGAGATGCCCGGCGGATTCGCCCGCGGCAACTGTGGAACGGTAAAGCCCGGAAAAAGCCTGCGGAAATTCGCCGAGCGCACCGGCCAGTGTGAAACCCTCCAGCACCTTGGCACGCACCGCACTGAGGATACCGCTGATGCGGGCTTTTTCAGACTGCCGCGCAACCGTACCCAGCGCTTCTTCCAGCGGGATGCCCGCCTGCACCAGGGTCGCAAGCTGGCGCGTGATCAGTGCGAGGTCGGCAACTTTCAGCGACGGCCTGCCAAAACTGAAGCCACCGCCGGCGATCGCACCGCGCGCTTCATTCTGCGCGGCGGGCTCAACCTCCATTGGCATCAGCGACTGTTCACGCAGCATCTGTCTTACCGCGCGCGCGCTGTCGGCGTCGAGAATACCTTTCTTTTGCTTGCCATCGCGCGACAGCGCGACGTAGCTGAATGCTGCCACGCGCTAGCCCTCTTGCGTGACGCGAAGAATTTCTTCGACCGTGGTCAGCCCGGCCAGCACCTTGGTGACGCCGTCGCTCATGATGCTGCGACTGGTTTTGCGCGCCTGACGCACCATGTCTTCCTCGCTGGACTGGTCGTGAATCATGCGTCGCAGGTCGCCATCGATGCCCACCACTTCATAGATACCGCGGCGGCCCCGGTAGCCGAGGTTATTGCATTTCGGGCAACCCACCGGGCGGAACATGGAGTGCGGATCGTGTTCGTCGATGCCGAGCATAGCGCGCTCCTTGGCATCCGGCAGGTAGGGCTCCTTGCAGTCGGGGCACAACACCCGCACCAGGCGCTGCGCGACCAGGCCTACCAGGCTGGAGGAAAGCAGGAACGGCTCGACACCCATATCGTACATTCGCGTAACCGCACCGATCGCCGTATTGGTGTGCAGTGTACTCAGCACCAGGTGACCGGTAAGCGAGGCCTGCACCGCAATATCGGCGGTTTCGATATCCCGGATCTCGCCGACCATCACGACATCGGGATCCTGCCGCAGCATGGCGCGCAGGCCGCGCGCAAAAGTCATATCCGCCTTGTTGTTGACCTGGGTCTGGCCGATACCCTCGAGGTTGTATTCAATCGGATCTTCCACGGTAAGAATATTGCGCGAGGCGTGGTTCAGTTCTGTAAGCCCTGCGTAGAGTGTGGTGGTTTTACCCGAACCGGTAGGCCCGGTGACCAGCACGATGCCGTGCGGCTTGTGCAATATTTTGCGCAGGCGCTCCATATCTTCGCGCCCCATGCCCAGCGACGTGAGCTTGAGCCGCCCGGCCTGCTTGTCGAGCAGGCGCATGACCACGCGCTCGCCGTTGCTCGAAGGCATGGTTGACACGCGCAGGTCAATTTCGCGACCGCCAATGCGAATCGAAATGCGTCCATCCTGCGGCACACGCTTTTCTGCAATATCGAGTTTGGCCATGACCTTGATTCGCGACACCAGCAGCGGCGCCAGTACGCGTTTGGGCTCGACCACTTCGCGCAGCACCCCGTCGACGCGATAGCGCACAACCAGGCGTTTTTCGAAGGTCTCGATATGGATATCCGACGCGTTTTCCTTGACCGCTTCGGTGAGCAACGCGTTGATCAGGCGGATAATCGGCGCGTCGTCTTCCTGCTCGAGCAGATCCTCGCTCTCGGGCACTGAATCTGCCAGCCTGGCGAGATCCATTTCATCGCCCAGGTCCTCGACCATCTGCATGGCTTCGGTGTTGCGACTTTCATAAGCCTGCGCCAGGCGTTTTTCGAATTCGCTGTTATCGACTACCGTGCAACCGAAAGGCCTGCCCAGAAAGCGCTGGATCTCTGCTACCACGCTGTGGTGGATGCCCTGCCGGTGAAACAGGGTCAGCTTGCCGGCATCATCGAGCACATAGGCGCCGCAGCGCTTGGCAAACGGGAACGGCAGCAACGGGCGCACCCCCGCTTCGATCGCCTGCAGCACATCGTCGCCACCGGGCTCGGCTTGATCTGCATCCGCGGCGTCAGCTACAGCGGCGCGCCGGGTCGCCGCAGCCGCTTCGCTTGCGCTTTCGACCTCTTCTTCGGCACTGCCCGCGCCCAGTAATGAATTGATATAGCTTTCCAAACCCTGACCTTTACACTGGCGCACTGCGCAACACATACGCGCCTGCCGACGCTGCGATCGCGCTGGATTGCTCATGCGCAGCTGGTTGTTTAATGTACGGAATTCCCTTGCGGCTGTTACTGCGTTGCTTGCATCGCGCTGCAAGGTCCCTTACCCATCGTGCCGGCTTCATTCCGGCAGGATTAGCTGCAGTAATTTGGCACAACTGCCGCAGATTGCAAAGCACAATAAAGATTGTGCCATAAATAGCTGGAATATATTGACTTTCGCTCGCTTTTTGCCAAGTATCCAAACCTCTCAACAGGGCCGCTGTCTATAC
>JBATGO010000071.1:0-8912 GCA_049665845.1 Pseudomonadales bacterium
GGCCAGCGCCGCGAAACAGACCGCTGCGAAAAAAACCGCGGTGAGGAAAGCAGCCAAGCCAAGGTCGGCGGATAAGCCGGCCACGAAAAAAGCCGCCGCTAAAAAGACAGCGGCGAAAGCGGCCGCACGTTTGCCAGTTAACGGCCAAACCAAAGTTGCCAGCTCGAAAACGGCGGCAACCAAGGCCAGTCCCAGCAAGTCTGCGGCCAGGGCGAAAACCGCTTCCAGGACTTCAGCTGCAGCGAAAAAGGCGGAACTGGTGATAAAAACCACCGGCGCAGACGGCAAGAAACGCAAAGTAGGGTTTCGCAAAGGCAGCGCTGCAGAGCCCATCGACATTGCCAGGCGCCAGGCGGAAATGGATGCCCGGCAGTCAATCGACGAGAACAGCAGCGAAGGTATCGCGGCCCAGATCGAGGCGTTCCTGTCCAGGGGCAAAAAGATCAAGGCGATCCCGACCGGTGTAAGTGGCATCACGCACACTGGCGGCACCAAGCACATCACGATCAGTCGCAACAAGCCACAAAACCAGGCGTCGCGCTAGCGTTATACCAACGCGTAAAGCCCTCGCAATGCGAGGGTTTTTTTTGAGCAGCTGTTTCGTTTGCCCGTTTGCGGGAGCATTTTCGTACGTTCGGTTATGTTATAAGCGTATTGGGTGTGGTTTGAGCAGGATTAATTCGCGCTATGCCCGGCAGGGCGGAGCAAGGCGAATTGAGCTGCGACCCGCAGAAGGCTGACGGCGGCCATCGCAGAGCTTGTCATTAGCGCAGCGCTTGTCATTGCTGCCTGCTGCAAAACTTTTCTGGTTGGCTGGTAAATAATCGTAAAAATGTAATCCCCTGCAACTTAGCCAGCTTGCAATGCCTGCGGTACGAGGATTAAATGCGCCTCGCTCAAGTCGGGCAAGGCAATCGTAAACAGGCTTTTGCGTGTGCTCTTCGCCCTTTGTTTAATGGCGATCAAGCTTGTGTATATAAAGTTTGTGTATATAAATGGCTCGCGGACTCGCCGCGGTTAACGACATAGGGGAGAACAGTAAATCATGTTGAAAGAATTCAAAGATTTTGCGCTGAAAGGCAATTTTGTCGATATGGCAGTGGGTATCGTCATCGGTGCGGCATTCAGCACAATCGTCAAGTCATTTGTCGACGATATCATTATGCCGGTTGTAGGAATGCTAACGGGCGGTGTTGATTTTTCAAACCTGTTTGCGGTGATCAAGAACCCCGTGGAGGGCGCAACCTACAACACCATCGCTGCTGCGCAGGAAGCCGGTGCAGTTACCGTCAACTATGGCGTCTTCATCAATGCGATTATTACGTTCCTGATCGTTGCCTTTGTACTGTTTATGGTCATCAAGGGCATGAACAAGGCAAAAAAAGCAATGGAAGAAGAAAAAGCCGCCGCGCCGCCGGCCGGGCCCTCCGAAGAAGTTCTGCTGCTTACTGCTATCCGTGACGCCCTGCAGAAGTAATCGGGGAAAGTTAAAGCCTTACACTGGAGGCAGATGTTAGCGGTTCTCCGCTGCAAGGAAAAAACCGCCTGCTTGGGCGGTTTTTTTATGCGTGAATGAAAATCTGTTTGGCAGAATATGCGGCGCTACCGGGTCTCTTGTTGCATACTTTCCAGATGCTGCCAGCGCACGTTGGCCGCTTCCAGTTCCAGGTGTAATTGCGCAAGCGCATCGAGCAGCGGACGCGTCTCGGCAAACGCGAGATTATAAAAAGCCGGGTCGCTGGCCTGCTGCTCAAGTGCCTGAAGCTCCAGTTCCATCTGCTCAATTTTTTCCGGCAGCTCGTCCAGTTCGCGCTGCAGTTTATAACTCAGCTTTTTCAGCGGGGTGCCGGTTGTGCGACTGTTAATCGAGTGGTTGATTGCCTGGTTTTCGTCCCCGGTAACCGGGAATTGTTCTTCGCCCATTTTCAGCTTGCGGCCGCGCCTGGACCAGTCGCTGAAGCCACCGACGTATTCCTGTACACCATGATCTTCGAATACCAGGATTGAGGTAACTACGTTGTCGAGAAATTCGCGGTCGTGACTGACGATTAATAAAGTGCCATCGTACATAACCAGTCGTTCTTCCAGCACTTCAAGCATTTCTATATCGAGGTCATTGGTGGGTTCATCGAGCACCAGCAGGTTGGTGGGCATGGTGAAAAGCTGCGCCAGTGAGACGCGGTTTTTCTCACCGCCGGAGAGAGCCTTGACCGGCGTCATGGCGCGCTTGGGCGAAAAAAGAAAGTTTTGCAGGTAGCCGATGACGTGGCGCTGGTGCCCGTTTATATTGATATATTCCTTGCCGCGACCAACATTTTCAGCGATGGTTTTTTCTTCGTCCAGGTCGCGCTTGACCTGGTCAAAGTAGGCAACCTCCAGGTTGGTGCCCAGCTTAACGTTACCACTGTTGGGCTCCAGCAGCCCCAGGATAATCTTCAGCAGTGTGCTCTTGCCGACGCCATTGTTGCCGATCAGGCCTATGCGGTCTCCGCGCATGATTTTCATGCTGAGCTTTTCAATCAGCGGCTGGTTGTCGAAACTATGCGAAACATTGCGCAGCTCGCATACCTTGCGTCCGGAGCGATCGGCAGTTTCAATGTGGATGCGGGCCTTGCCCTGGCGCTTGATGCGCTGGCTACGCGCCTCGCGCATTTTTTCAAGTGTACGCACGCGACCTTCGTTACGGGTGCGGCGCGCTTTGATACCTTCGCGAATCCAGGCTTCCTCCTGTGCGAGCTTCTTGTCGAACAGCGCGTTTTGCTGCTCCTCTTCCCGAATCGCCTGTTCTTTCAGGCGCAGGAATTTTTGGTAGTTGCCCGGCCAGTCGATTATTTTGCCGCGATCAATCTCGATAATGCGGGTAGCGAGTTGTTGCAGGAAGTTGCGGTCATGGGTGATAAAAACCACGCTGCCACGGTAGCCGCGCACCACATGCTCCAGCCATTCAATGGTGGAGATATCGAGGTGGTTGGTAGGCTCGTCCAGCAATAAAAGATCGGGCTCGCTGACCAGCGCTTTGCCCAGCGCGACCCGGCGACGCCAGCCACCCGAAAGGGAAGCGAGCGATTTCTCCGCGGGCAGATCCAGTTGGCTGATGTATTTTTCAACCTGGGTATCGAGATTCCAGCCACCTCCTGCCTCTATGGCTGCCTGCAATGCAGAAATTTTATCCATCCGGTTACTGTGCTCGCGATCCTCACCAACCGGCTGGTCGATCTGACGGGAAAGCCGGTTATAGGAATCTATCAGCGCGGCGTGCTCGGCCAGCCCGCTGCGAACCACGTCGAATACACAGCTGTCCTCTGGATGCGGCAGGGCCTGCTCGAGTTTGCTGACGCGTAGGTTCTGGCGCCGGTGCACCAGCCCCTGGTCCGGTTCGACGGTGCCGTTAAAAATATTCAGGAGCGTGGTCTTGCCGGCACCGTTGCGACCCAACAGGCAAATGCGCTCTTCAGCTTCAATATTGATATTTGCATCAACCAGCAACGGCGTATCACCGAACTCGATGGAAATATTATCTAGACGAATCAGGGACACGGTTGCGGGTTCTTTGTGGTGTGCAAATGGGTAGTGAGAAAACACGCGGGCTGCAATAAAGGTTCGCCTGCAATCAGTTCACCGGCCTTTGCAGGGCCGGACGTCGCTGTGTTGGTATGCAGGTTTGTAAAAAGCGCAGGCAAGCTAGCGATAAATTCGTTCTACGCGGCCGGTGACACCGGTCAGCAACTGGTAGCTGATGGTATCTGCAGCAGCAGCAATTTCTTCTACGGGTAATTCCGGACCCCAGAGTACCGCGCTGTCGCCGGGCTGTACAGTATGTCCCGCCATGATTGCATCGGTAACATCGACGCCAATAGTGTCCATCGATACCCGACCGGCAAGCGCACAGCGCTGGCCGTTGATCAGTACCGGGGTGCCGTGCGGCGCATGTCGCGGGTATCCATCACCGTAGCCAGCGGCTACAGTCGCTATCCAGCTCGGTCTTTGCGCACGCCAGCTGGCGCCGTAACCTACGCTTGCGCCGACCGCTAATTCGCACAGGTGTATCACCGGCGCAGCGAGCGTCATTGCTGCCTGTAAATAGGCTGGCGGCAATCTGCCGGGTGTGAGCGGGTCAGCGCCGTACAGCATGATACCCGGGCGCACGATATCGCAGGCCGGGTTGTAATTCAGGATTTGCTCGCACATCCAGTCTGTATAACCACTGTTTTTTTGCGTGACATTCGTGCTGGCATTTGCGCCTGCCTGCTGCAACAGCAGTGCTGAATTGGCTACTGAAATGTTGCGCCTGGCGCAGTCGAAGCCAGCGCCCTGCAGTGCCTCGGCAAAAAGTTGTACCTGCTGTACAGAAGCTTGCAGCGAATCGTCATCGGCACTGTGCAAATGCGTCATGACAGTTTCACACAGCGCCGGGTCCAGAGCTTGCTTGAGCTTTAAAGAGCGGTAACTGAGCCCGAGCCGGTGCATGCCACTGTCGATTTTAAGCCAGTAGCGCAGTTGCGCTTTGGCGCACTCGGCAAGTGCTTCATCGAGTTGTGCTTCGGTAAAAAGTGTCGGCGTTATATTAAATGCCGCAGCCTGCTTAAAATCCTGCCGGGTAAGATGCTGGCTGAACAGCACAATACGCGATTCGACGCCGCTGCGACGCAGTGCCAGTGCTTCCGACATGCGCGCCACGCCGAGGTATTCGCAATGTGGCGCAAGGGTTTGCGCAACTTCGAGCATACCGTGACCGTAGGCGTTTGCCTTGACCATGCATAACACCGCAGCGCCCGGCGCCAGGCTGCGCGTGCGTTGCACGTTGGCCACCAATGCCGCGCGGTCGATAAACGCTGTTGCGTGGCACAGCTCGCTTGGCCGAGACTCAGGCATAGCGCGCGATGGCATCCTGTACCTGCGCGAGGTAGGTTTCGCCAAATATATTGAGATGATTGAGCAGGTGGTAAAGGTTGTACAGGGCTACCCGCGAGCGCCAGCCCGGTTCCATTGGCCAGCAGCTTTCATAATGACGATAGAATTCGTGTGGTAGCCCGCCGAACAGCAGGGTCATTGCGATATCCGCTTCACGCCAGCCGTAGTAAGTGGCCGGATCGATCAGCGCAGGTTGGCCCTGTGGGTCGACCAGAATATTGCCTGGCCACAAGTCGCCGTGCAGCAATGAAGCGGGTTGCCATGGCACCAGCTCGGTAAGCCGTTCGCAGATTGACTCGACGCTGATAACCCAGGGCGATTCGAGATAACCGTTGTCGAACGCGATACGGGCCTGGTGCAGCAGGCGCTGTTCGGCAAAAAATTCGTGGCCATCTTCGAACCAGCCATTATGCTGACGCTGCGCGCCGCACCAGTTATCGTTTTCCAGCCCGTAAGGCGAGCCGAGGCTGGCAGCCTGGCCGGCCGGACTGTGACGGTGCAAATCAGCGAGTCGCGCTGCCAGCACCTGCCAGTAATCCGAGGCTTGCACGCCCTCGGCAATATATTCCAGCAACAGGCATTGCTGGTTGATAAATAATACCTTTGGCGTACGCAGGGTTTGCGAGGAAGCGAGCAACTCGAGTCCGTCGGCTTCAGCCTGCAGGGCATCACCGGTCGCACCACCTGCAACTTTCGCAATAATTTTTCTATCGTGTTCATTGCCCAGCAGGTAGCACTCATGGTGGCCGCTACCGAGCATTTCGCAGCGTTCGAGACGTTCAAAGCCATTTGCACTGAGCCAGGCACTGCTGGCTTGGGAAACCTGGAAGGGGTAGTCCAGCTGGCTCATGGAACGTTTATTCCGATGTCTGTTTCGGTACAGGCTGCGCGAAAGCTTTGGCGGGCGGCCGCGCAGGGACAGTGTTATTCGCGGTACAGCGGACAGTGATCGCCTTGGTCATAGCTGATTAATCGTATCATGCCGGCAGCGCGCCGCAGCGGTGATATTGCGGTTTTGGCAGCACGCGAGGGTGCGTAATTGCAGTATGATTACCGGCCTGAATCGACAACACGCGCAAAGGCGCTCTTGCGCTTTGGCAGTCGTTGCGGCATTAAAGGCGGATTGGGTCATTTATGGCAACGCTCGGCGACAAACTGGTGATTGCGATCTCATCGCGCGCGCTGTTCGATATGCGGGACAGCCATCGCGTGTACGAGGAAGAAGGCCTGGCCGCTTATTCACAATACCAGATAGATCGCGAAGATGAACCACTGCAGCCGGGCGATGCATTTCCGCTGGTGAGGAAGCTGCTGGCCATCAACGACAAGCTCAGCGGCGACCAAAGGGTCGAGGTGATCCTGCTCTCTCGCAACAGTGCCGACACCGGCCTGCGTGTATTTAACTCGATATCGCATTACGGGCTGCCAATAGCGCGGGCTGCGTTTAGTGGTGGCGAAAGCCCCTATCGCTATGTCAGGGCGTTTGGCTCGCATTTGTTCCTTTCGGCCGATGCCGAAGATGTGCGCTCGGCGCTGGATAGCGGCGTCGCCGCAGCAACATTTATTCCCTCGGGTGTCAAACACAACGAAGATGAGCAACTGAGGTTTGCTTTCGACGGCGACGCGGTATTGTTTTCCGATGAAGCAGAGAGAATTTACAAGAGTGATGGCCTCGAGGCGTTTACAGCGGCCGAGCAGGCGGCAGCGCGCGAGCCATTATCTGGCGGTCCGTTTAAACATTTCCTCGGCGCCCTGCAGCGTTTGCAGGCAGAATTCAGCGAGCAGGAGGCGCCGATTCGCACCGCGCTGGTGACGGCGCGCTCCGCACCAGCGCATGAGCGTGTAATTCGCACTTTGCGTGCTTGGAATATTCGTATCGACGAGTCGCTATTTCTCGGTGGATTAGCCAAGGTCGATTTTCTCAAGGCTTACGGCGCGGATGTGTTTTTCGACGACCAGCGCGGGCACTGCGACCTTGCCGCGGCTGAAATAGCCACCGGGCATGTGCCGCACGGTATTGCAAACCAGTCAGAGTGGAACCCAGCGCATATTGCATCGCAGCAGCGCGAAAAAGCGGGCGGGAGAAAAGCTCGCCAGCAGCAGGCAGGCAGAACTGATAACAGCGCCACGAATACGGAAAAAAGCTAGCCGGCCCCGCTGTGTGTCGTGAAACGGGCTGTTTGCGGCTGCGCCAGTTTGCACTGAGTGCGCGATAGGATTATCTTAGCGGTACGGGCGAGGCCGCTGCAGGGGTTGTGCCAGCAGTCGGGGCAATAAAAATTAGAAGGATGATGACGATTGAAAGTTGACAGAACGCATAGCGAGAGCTGCGCATCTAATCGGGCCAGAGACCTATGAAGCTTCAGCAGCTCCGGTATATATGGGAAGTTGCCCACCACGATCTCAATGTCTCGGCGACTGCGCAAAGCCTGTATACATCGCAACCGGGCATCAGCAAACAGATAAGGTTGCTGGAAGATGAACTCGGCGTAGAAATTTTTTCGCGCAGTGGCAAGCACCTGACCAGGGTAACACCCGCAGGCGAGGAAATTCTCAAGGCCGCGGGTGAAGTGCTGCGCAAGGTCGAGACTATCAAGCAACTCGCACAGGAGTACAGCGACGACAAGAAAGGCAGTCTCTCGCTGGCCACCACGCACACCCAGGCACGTTATGCGCTGCCTCCCACCATCGAAAAGTTCATTGCCAAATACCCTGATGTTTCGCTGCACATGCACCAGGGTACACCGATGCAAATATCGGAACTGGCGGCCGACGGTACGGTAGACTTTGCAATCGCCACCGAGGCGCTGGAATTATTCAATGACCTGTTGATGATGCCCTGCTATCGCTGGAATCGCTGCGTGGTGGTCAAGCGCGACCATCCGCTGGCGCAACTTGGCGAACTGACACTGCAGGATGTCGCCGCGCATCCTATTGTTACCTACGTATTTGGCTTTACCGGGCGCTCGAAGCTCGACGATGCTTTTTACGAGCACGGGCTGGCGCCGAAAGTTGTTTTTACGGCTGCCGATGCCGATGTAATAAAAACCTACGTGCGCCTTGGTCTGGGTGTGGGTATCGTTGCGCGCATGGCCTTTGACGAGGAGGCGGATCGCGACCTGGTTGCACTGGATGCCAGCCACCTGTTTGATGCCAGCGTGACAAAAATCGGTTTCAGGCGCGGCACTTTCCTGCGCGGTTACATGTTCGATTTTATCAATATGTTTGCGCCGCACCTTACCCAGTCGCTTATCGAAGAGGCTTACCTGCGCACCAGCAAAATCGAAGTAGAAGAACTGTTCTCCGGAATTGAATTGCCAACGTACTAGCTATTGCCTGCCGGATTTTACAGGGCGCCATCACACCACAAGCCAGCGAAGTCTTCGCCATCGCCAGCTGCCGGGCCGGCGCGAATTCTGTTAAGCTCGGTGCCGCGCCGGCGGCCGTCGCCCGATTATCGAAGCCCCGGTAAATGCCGGGCAAATAGCCGAAGAATGCCCGGCAAATACACAACGAATTCATAACGAATTTATAGCCAATTCATAACCAATTCATAATCAATTCATAACAACAGGAGCCCACTTGTGGAACTGGCCTGCCTCGACCTCGAAGGCGTGTTGATACCCGAAATCTGGATTGATTTTGCGAAGCGCAGCGGCATTGACGCGCTTCGCGCGACCACGCGCGACATACCCGATTACGATGTGCTGATGTGCCAGCGACTGTCGCTGCTCGACCAGCACGGTCTCAGGCTGGACGACATTCAGCAGGTTATCGCAACCATGGCGCCGCTGCCGGGCGCGATTGAATTTCTCGACTGGCTGCGCGAACGCTTCCAGGTGATCATTCTCTCCGATACGTTTTACGAATTCTCCGCGCCGCTGATGCGGCAGTTGGGCTGGCCAACACTGTTTTGCCACAAACTCGAGGTTGATGCCGAGGGTCGCGTGGTCAATTACAGGTTGCGCCAGCAAAATCCGAAGCAAAAATCGGTCGAAGCG
>JBATGO010000072.1:0-32559 GCA_049665845.1 Pseudomonadales bacterium
GACTAATAAACCGCGACGGGTGAAAGCCATACGCAGCGCCGACCTCAAAATAGCATCCAGGCAAATCAAGGCATCGTAGGGCAACAGTACCAGTGTTAGCACGGCGTGGGTAAAGGGTCTTATTGCAGAATTTGCGGTCAACAACAGATGCACCAGCCAATCGCGATTATCGGGTTTGCTAGCGGCCTCGATTACACTGCTGAGCAGGCCGGGTAACAGCACAACGATCATCACCATTGAGGTTCCGATCAATGCGGAGACGGGAGCAAATAACCAGCTCCCGACAAGCAGGGCCAGGAGTGCCGGTGATACCAGGCTGCGTCGCAGATTGTCAAAAATCTTCCACACCGACAACACCGATAGCGGATTAATTTGTCGTTTCGGTGGCGCTCCATCCGTTGATGTCGCAGCGGCTATACGCGGCAGCAGCCAGCCCAGCAATTGCCAGTCGCCGCGTATCCAGCGATGGCGACGACTGACTTCGATGGCGTAACTGTCCGGGTGCTCTTCAATCAGATCGACGTCGGTAACCAGTGCCGACCGCGCGTAGCCGCCCTCCAGCAAATCGTGACTGAGAATGAGATTTTCCGGAAAACGACCGTCCACGGCCAGACGAAATGCATCCACATCGTAGATGCCTTTGCCGATGAATGAACCCTCACCGAAAATATCCTGGTAAACATCCGATATCTCACGGGTGTAAGGGTCGATACCGGATTCGCCGGCAAACAGTTTGGCAAAGCGTGACTGGCCGGCACTGGTCATGCTAATCGAGGCGCGGGGTTGCAGGATTGCGTAACCGTCAACCACACGTCCCTTACTGGCATTGTAGATTGGCCGATTGAGGGGGTGGGCCATATTTCCGATCAGCGTGCGCGCGGCATCGCGGGGCAGCTGGGTGTCTGTATCCAGGGTGATCACATAGTTGATCGATGTGAGGATGCTGGTATCACCGAGGACTTCCGAAAAGACGCCTTTGGCCTCGCCGCGCAGCAGACTATTAAACTGTTCAAGCTTGCCGCGTTTGCGCTCATATCCCATCCAGAGCTTTTCAATGGGATTCCAAGTTCGCGGTCGGTGGAACAAATAGAAAATGCATGCCCGGTCGTCAGCATAACTTGCATTGAGTGCTGTAATGGCATCGCGGGTGTAGGTAATCAGGGCATCATCGCCTGCCAATGTCTTCTCGGACGCATCGCGAAAGTCGGTGAGCAGAGCAAAAAATACATTGGCATCCCGGTTGCCGAGATAGCGAATCTCCAGCGCCTCTAGCAGCTCGTCAATGTCTTCTGTTTTGCCGAGTAAGGTCGGTACTACCACCATCGTGCGATGAGCCAATGGAACACCGTTAGAAAAATCCAGGCGAGGCAAAACCCGCGGTGGCATGATGCGGGTAACAATCTGGTTGACCAGAGGTACTACCAGCGCCGAGGCGGCAATGAAGCCAGTGAGAGAAAAGAACCACGAGCGCCAGTCAGCCGCAGAGAATCCACCGAGTGCAAACAGCACCGATGACGCCCCCAGCGCGGAGAGCAACAGAATGGGCGTGAGATATAAAAACAGGCGAAATTGTCGACTCAGCCGTCTTGCACGAAGTTTCCACGAAGTATGGAAACCGAGTGCCTGCTCCAGCGGCAGCCGGCCGCGATCGATCAGGTAATATCCGACGTGTGAGCGACGCTCAACCGGTCCGCCCTTGTCTGCGGCCGACCGTGCCAGGGCGACAACCTGACGGGCAACTTCTAATTCATCATGGGCGCTGTCTCGCGCGAGGTCTTCGATGACATGGCGATAGCGATCCCGCGTCGAAAAATCCTGGCTGGGATACATTTCCGCAGGGTCTTCACGCAGAGTCTGTTCGACAAGACTAAGAGACTCGACAAAATCACGCCAGTCCATGGCGCTGATAAAACGCAAACTGGCGATGCTGTTGGCAATAGAAATCTGGTTAGCCGCGGCGGTGCGTGCGGCGGCGGCGGACAGCTGCACGGCGGACACGCCCTGTTCCAACAGTTTATGCTCAACCCATGCCTGTACAAATGTCATCGCCGGACCCTGTGCCTGAAGTCGGGCGTAAAACTCTTCCACGAACGGGGCGGTAAGTGGCCTATCCGCATTGGCAAATTCGGCGAGCAGCTGAATTAATTGTTTGGGCTCTTTTTCCGCCGTCGCCAGCATGCGATCAGCCCAGGTAATCGCAGCGTCGATGTCTTCACGCCGCCGCGCGATCAGTACACTGATACGACGCAGATTTTCCAGCAGCGCCAGTTGCAACATAATCGGGAAGGCCCATAACTCACCCAGCTTTAGCGGTTCAACGGTTTGATAGGCGGCGAGAAATTGGGTGGTGTCATCGCGGTCGACACGGCCATCCATATGGGAGATTAACTCGATGGCCAGATCATAGATGCGCGGAAAGCCGGCGGACAGGTTATCGGCCAGTCTCGGTAATTGCCGGCTGTAGCCCCGGGGCAGATGTCGGCGGGCCAAACTGATCTGCTGTTCTATCAGATAAAAATTGTCGAGCAGCCATGCCTCTGCGGGCACGCTACGTTGGCCGGGGGAGGCCGCCGCCGTCACCACATCATAGGCTGCCAGTAAAACCCGTTCATTGTCGGCCAGCCGCGGCAATAAGCGGTCGGCGCCAGGGTTGGGGTCGATGCGGTGAGCGTGGGCCAAAGATAACGCGTGGAGTTTTAGTTGCTCAATGCTGAAGAGTTCCGAGCGCAATAATTCCGTGTCGCTATCGTTGTTGCGCAGCGTATTTTGCGGGGGTAGTGCAAAGCCAAACTTTTTGGTGATTATAAACTTCTCCTAGTGGATATCGTAAAACGCGAAATGCAATGAAAAGCAGAACGCGTGTTCCCCACGCCCACGCCGGCAACTAGTTGAGGACTATTTAATAAAGCTTTTTTAAAGCATGGGGATGCTTTAGGTGGGGGACAATGAGTTCGCGCATCGGCCCTTGAGCAATTGGATAGCAGAGAAACATCGTGCCGCCGCGGACACGAATTCATGGGCCACCAGGGGCAGAGAGGGTGGCACGATGAAACCGCATGCGTCCATTCTAGCGCGGCAGAGGGCTAAGTTCCTCGGGGAGCCGGACTAGCAGAACAAGAAATCGCATCCTGTATCACGGCTATACCTTGAAAAGAAAATACCATATGGTGAAATTAACAGTTAGAACAACCAACAGCAATGCGTATTTACCATTTACGATAAAAACACCTTTTTCGCCGGGCAGATCTCATGTGTAGTATTCCTCTGATTCGCTTCAATTTATAAGGCGCGCCTTTATTTATTGACCCAGAAAGAAAAAAGGCTGCAAAAGAGAGAAAAATACTGACAGTATCAGTCCCATGGGATCATTCTAGAAGTAGGTTTCGCCAGGTAGTTGAACCTGGTAGCGGAAAAAGGTGCTGGAAGCACAGGCTTAGCCTAACACGGGAGACCCATAACTTTGCTGGGGTGGCGGCCTTTCGACCCGGCCTGATTTTCGCTATCAACCCTGTTAGTTAAAACACTCGGCTAAAGAAATATCAGTTTTTCCAAGAAATTTTTGAGCATGGTATTTTTCATGGTATTAGGAATGTGTTGATTTGTAACTATCTGAAAATAATGAAAAATAAATTCTTATTTACAATCGAGTGGGAGTGACTGGTTCTGGCAGGCATCACAGATGAGACTTCAGGATACCGCGGTTGAGCGATTGACCGTACAAATTTGCGCGTATCGCAAGGGCACAGCCAGACCTGCTCCGGTTTTTCAGCGGCCCAGTGGTTAAAGTTCCCGGTCAGGGTGGAATACACCGGCTCATTCATACGGCTTTACCTTTTATCGTTTTACCGCGACCCGTTTACCGAAAATCAGCTCCAAGAACCGTATATTTACCCATCGATGTCGGTGAACTGTCACTTTTTTCGTCGTTGTTTCGAATAACCCTGTGAACACCCACCAAACCACACAATCCCTCACAGGAGCGAGAACAATGATTAAAAAACTCACAAATTTCATAGTCGTAGCAGCGGGACTATCGCTGGCCAGCAGCATGGCATTGGCCAGCAGCTACAAGCGCGTCTACGAAGTGACCATTACCAACATTACCAAAGGGCAAACCTTCACCCCGCAGCTGGTTGCCAGCCACAACCGAGCGATATCGCTATTCACACTGGGCGAACCCGCCAGTTCAATGCTCGAGACCCTGGCCGAATCGGGCAATACCCTGCCGCTGACCGATACGCTCATGGGTGCATGCCGCATGGTCACCGACGTGCAAACCATCGACGGGCTGCTGATGCCTGGCAAAAGCGCGACCATCGACATCGTCGCCCAACCGGGCACCAATCGCCTCTCGATCGGCGCAATGCTGATTCCCACCAACGATACCTTCGTAGCCCTCAATAGCGGCAGTCTGCCGCGCCGTGGCAGCAAGACCTTCTACCTGAAAGCCTACGATGCCGGCACCGAGGCTAACGACCAGCTGTGCATTAACATCCCGGGGCCTCGCTGCGGTGGCGAGCCCGATTCAGCGCCGCAGGCCAGCGATGAGGGTTTTGTGCACGTGAGCAACGGTTTTCACGACCTGGGTAGCGCCGACGACGGCGGCAATGAGATACTCTCGCCGTTCACCTACGACTGGCGCAACCCGGTGGCAAAGGTAGTCGTACGCCGCGTGCATTGACAACCGGTACGCAAGCCGTCCGCGCCAGCAGTGCAGGTTTTACCAAAAGCGTTGCCAGCTCAAAACCTGGCGGCGCGGGCGGATTGCCAACCCTATATGCCAACATCCAGTGACGAGGAACGCCGCTGGTCTGAACTGATGCGCGAGGCGCAGCAGGGAGACGCAGACGCCTACACGCGCCTGCTCACGGAATTGAGCGGGGCGATCGCGCGCATGCTGCGCGGGCAGTTTGGCGACTTCCCTTTCATCGAAGACTGCGTGCAGGAATCGCTGATCGCGGTGCACCAGGCGCGCCACACCTGGCATGCCGGCAAGGCCTTCAAGCCCTGGCTCAATGCGCTGGTCAAACACAAAACCATCGATTTGCTGCGCAAACAAAACCGGCACCGCCAGGCAGCCTACGATACTACTGAAACTGGCGATGAGGCCGCGCCGGCAAAACCCGCTGCGGCCATCGAAGATCTGCTCACGGGCGCGCGCTTACTGGCCCAACTCGACAAGCCAAACCGCGATGCCCTGCTGTACACCAAACTGGTTGGGCTCAGTGTGGAAGATACCGCTGTCCAACTCGACACAACCCCTGCTGCGGTCAAGCAGCGCGTCAGGCGCGCGATTGCAAAGACCCGCCAACTGCTCGCGAGTGATGTTTAATGAGCAATGACATCGACAAGCTGATCGACAAGCTCGCGCAGCAGTCCGCAGCGGCCAAACACGCGGCCGCAAAACCCCTGCTGCCCGCCAACGCAGTGGCCAGCGCCTGGCTGCTGGCAAGCGTTGTCGCCGTTGCCGGCATCATGTTTGTGATCCAGCCGTGGCGCGGCGGTTTGCTCGGCGAAGTCACTTCGTCGTGGCGCTTCGCGCTGGAATGGGTTTTTGCAGCAGTTGCACTGCTGTGCCTTGCGTTGGGCGCATTTCGCAGCGCTGTACCCGGTGAGCGCAGCGGCGTGATCTACGCAGGATTTGCCGCGACGCTGCTGTGGGCAGCGTCCATCGCTTCGGGTTATATCGAGCCGCTATTGGAGCCTTCAATGGCCGGCAAACGCGACGGCTGTTACCGCGAGACGTTTTATTATGCCGTAGTGCTGGCCGCGTTCAGCACGCTGCTGCTGCGTCGCCGCTACGCGCTGCAGCCGGTGAAAACTGCGCTGGCCGCGTCCATGTTTGTAGCTGTACTGCCTGCATGGCTGATGCAGCTGTTTTGCATGTACGAAGTGCACCATGGCGTTACCCACCACCTGCTTCCCGGCCTCGCTGCAGGCATCATCGCGTTGCCTGTCGTAGCGGTTTTGATCAAACCTGAAAAAGTCGGATAAATTGCGCGCTGCTACAGTTCTTTCCCTCCTGGTGAAAAAGCCCTTTATGGAAAGTAATGATGCTCGCAGAAGAATCAGGGCACACTTGCCACCAGATTTTGGCGAGCTCGTTTCGCGCCGCATCAAGAAGGAAATCTCGCACGGCTCGCGTCGTGGTTTACGATATTTCCAGTAAGCCGCCGGCGACCATTGAGTGGGAGTGACGTGAGCTGGCAGGCAGCGTTTAGCGCCAGCCGGTAACAACGGACAATCTGAACCACGGCATACTCGGACATTAATTCGGCGCCATGCTTGTGTTATCGGGAATTCTGCGCCGGTCTGTATGCCCGGAATTGACCTGGGTTATCCAGTCCTTGATGCACAGAGGCTGCGCCGAATAGTCCTGGTCACGGGAGTACACCGAAATTTTGCCTTGAGTGTAGAGAGCCGCACTGACAGCACCATCGAACAGGGACACGCAAACGACGGCTTCTTCGAGTCCGCCGCCATGAATTGCGTTGCCCGCCAGGGAAAGGTCACCCGACACCAGGTCCACTGAGCCCCTGACATCGAGGTTGTTGATCAGCTGCGAATATTGCTCGCCCAGCAAGGTTCTGAGCGGTCCATCGATTCGTGGATCACGCAGCAGCGCGTCGGTGTCATAGCTGCCGATGTATTGTTTCAGGCCCGAGTCCGGATCGCACGGGCTGCTATCGGCAAGCGCAGCCTGCTGAAGGCACAGCAGGGCGGCTCCGGTCATGCAGGCTAATCCGCCGCCCGTCATGTTTACTCCGGTAATTCCTTCAATGGCGGCAGACCCTGCCGGGCGCGTTTGGCGTTCTCGAGTTGTAGCAGGCGTGCTTTTGTCTTGGCTTCGACTGCAGCGGCGTAGGCTTCTTTCTTGGCCGCGACGGCCTTTTCATAAGCTTCTTTCTTGGCCGCAACCGCGGCTTCGTACTCGACCTTGCGCTTGGCCTCGGCTGCAGCGCGGTCGGCCTCGGCTTTGGCTGCAGACGCGGCAGCGTTTTGCGCGGCTTTTTGTTGTGACGCCTGTTGTGCCGACTCTTGTTCGGCCTACGCCCTGGCAAGCGTTACACCGGCCTCATTCACCCATTTGCTTATGGTCATGCCAGGATCGGGATTGACCCGGAATCGCTTGACCTGATTACCGTCCTGCTCGATGACATTCAGTACGCCGTCAGGCGTCATGTCCCAGGCACCGGGTACCAGCAGCAGGTTAACATCGCCCAGCCTGAGCACCGGTTCGCCGTCCATGTAGACGGTCGGGTAGGGTCGTGGCCGATCGGGCATTTTCTGGCTGGAGAGCCAGGCCAGATGGTTACTGTCTGGCGTAAACATCATGTTGGTGAAGCTGGTTCGGCTTGCTTGCACCAGTTTTCCATCGACGTACAGGCCTGCGGACTGCGGATCAGCGTACCCGCCTGCCACCACCAGATGCTGGCCATTAGGACTGAACAGGAAGCCGGATGCGCCCTGCGTGTTTGATTGCGGGATTCTGATCGAATCAGTCGGGAAGAAGCCCTCGACCATCTTCCCGTCGGCGACGAACCCGGCTGTGTCACTGCGACCAATCTGGCTCGCCAGGTACGCGTGTCGTTTGCCGTCGGAGCTCAGTGCATAACCACGCGGGTAGTAACCGGGCAACAATACATCTTCACCATCGATGATCAGTGCATGTTTGCGGTTGGAACCGTCGTAGGTATGCCAGGCAAAGTGGTTTTGCGTTGGCGTTGCGGTTAGTGCGCCAAGGTAGGCGATCTCGAACTCCTTGTCCTCGACAATGACAAATGAACGCCCACCGCTGACCACGAGGTAAATCAGGCGATTATTATTCGCAAACCAGGTCGGTGCGACATTGGTGTTGACGCCCTGGTATTCGCGCTGCTTATTGCCATCGACGACCATGTACATTCCGCGCGAGGCTTTGTTCTCGACAGCCGCGGCGTAATGTTTGCCGTCAGGACTGAACCAGACTTCCTTGACGTTTTCCGTGCCCGGGATTTCCTTGCCGTCGATGTACAGCGTGTAAACGCCTGCGCCCGCCGACGTTTCCTTTAAGGCGATGGCGGCGTAACTACCCCCGACCGGCGCCAGGACCAGCTTCTGTACACCGCGCGTCTTGATCGCAGCTTTGCCATTGACCAGAATCGCATCGACTCCGCCATGGGCAGCATGCCCGTGGGTAATCAGTCGTTTGCTGTCGGCGGTGAACACCGGTTTTTTGCCCTTATAGCCCGCCGGTTTGCCGTCCACGATCAGCTCATGCCTGTTGGCGTCATCCGGGCTGACATAGGTGTAGGCGTAGCGCGAATCGTCCGGGCTGAATACCGGCAGCATGTCCTGGTGTCCGCTCCATGGCCCTGGTTTGCCATTCATGACAAGTCGTTGCAACCAGCGTGCGTTACCGGTACCGTTGCTCTCGTTCCAGTAGACGTGCTTGCCGCCAGGGGAAAGCGCCAGCGGATTGTAGTTCAGGGAAAGCGTGTTTCTGGGGCCGCGGGCGATTTCCCTGCCGTCGTGGATTACCACGTATTCCTCGCCCTGGCGTCCCGCGTAGGCGTAGTGCTTGCCGTCTGCGCTCATGATGACCGGCGCGCCCTGTGCAGCCTGGTTGGTCCGACCGCCCGAGCTGGCGGACATCGCGGCGACTTTTTGTGGCGACATGAAACTGGCGCCGTGGGGGGTGTAAAGCTCGTCGAGATCAGGCCCTTGCACGCCGTCGACGGTCACCCCAACCCGGGTGCCTCGAGTACCGGCGTAGGCGACGCGACCACCGCTGGGGCTGAACACGTACCAGCCCCCGGCATTCGCAGGCCCGACCACCTGTTCCTCGACGGTTGCCTTGGTGTGGCCATCGATCGCACAGATCAAGACCAGAAAAACGGGTAAGTATCGGAGTGTTTTCATGTTCAGCCCACCTCATAAATTTATGGTTTAGGCACCCCAACGTGATTGAGGATTTACCGAGCTTTTTATACCTGTTCAGGTACCGTGGCAAGCATTTTCTTAGGCGAAAAAAATGGACTTTCGAAGGGATTTTACTGGTGATTAAAAGAATAAAAATTTTGTTAGATAGCCGCTTGCATGCCGCGTGACAAGCGACAGCTGTAGTGCTCAGGAAGGTTTTTCAGTGAAAAAGGGGTTTTGTACTTGCTAACGCCAAGGTTGATGCAGGCGTTTCGAATGCGTGATGTTCATCCAGCTCTTCGATTGTTATACGATTCGCAAATACTGAAAAGGCGAGATACCCTGCCAGGCCATTGGTCTTCACCATCCAGGGGGGGAGAAATTCCGGCGCGTCGAGTACGCCCTCAACAAAGAGCTTTTCCATCCTTACCACATCGCCAACCGTCATGCGGCCTGCAAAAAAGTGTCGGCACATGTCCAGCTTTCTATGCTGCATAGCCCAGCGAAAAAATGTGTGCACTTCCATCAAACCGTGCAGGTACACAACATCTTTCGAAAATGCAAAACCGCCGGTTACGGGTACTCCGCGAAATATGCGCATGGATGAGGTAAAGCTTTCAAGCTCACTTTGCCCGGAATCAATAAAAAACCGAAAAACATCGATAAAATCGGCACCGTTCAGCGCGTGATCAATTCCAATGACCCGCAGGGCTAAACGCTCCAGCCGATTTATGTCCATCACCCCGGTAACGAGTTCAGCGAAAGTGGCAAGCCCCTCCTGAGCACCGGTAGTGCGTGGAGAGCCCAGGCCAAGGCTTCGGATTTTCGTCTGTCTGTTACCGTTGATTGCTGTCAAGCTGTGCACGAAACCCTCGTGCTGCAAAAGCTGCCCCAGGTCGTACTCTGAAAAACAGGTTCCGGCGCGCAGGCGAATACGCGTTGCGCCGGCGGCTGCCTTGGATGCCATATCGGGATCAATTTCGACGCGTACGAGACCCGGTTCAAACACCTCATCCAGCAGCGGCGTCATCTCGGCCGCTAACATCTCCGCAGATAAACAGTAATCAGAATCGCGCAGGCCCGTGGCTTGCCTGTATTGCTGGCTAACTTCCAAAAAGTGCTGGGCGGCTTCCAAACTGTTTACGTGACCGCTGGAAATCGGATCGGTGGGAGCCCCGTAAAGTGCCCGGCTGTGCTCTGCTACTTTGGGCGTGCCAATCGATTCGATCAACAAGCAAAGCGCGTAATACTAGTTAGCTGTGTCCAGCAGGTATTTGTGTAACGGTTCTTCGTCCGAGTGCGAAGCGCGCTCCAACTCGGCGATACAGCTCGCCAGCGCGGCGCGATTGGCGGCAAGATCCGTTTTGGCATAGACAGGGCAAGGCAACTGCAATTGACCGGTATGGAGCCCATGCAAAAAATTTTCCCGCAGTTCGGCAGGCCATGTCAGCTTGCTGAGTACTTTGATGTCGCGCGCGGCTGCCACAATCCGTTCGTCCAGTTTAACCAACCAGTCCAGATAGGAATTTTCCATTTTAATTTGCCTCTCGCCCGGGTCGCGCACCCTGCAGTTTTATCAACCAGCCAAGCACATCGCTTAACCCGGATAAACCGGGGTTAAGACGAACGTTCTTACACTCTAGTCCATTGGGTTTCAAGGGGGCACACTTTACCGGCTGCCGGTACAAGGAAAACATATTGCTGGCATTCTGCGAGCGGCCGGCATGTTGACGCGTCGATTGTGGTATTGCCCTAGAATGTTGCCGCTCTGTTTTGGCTTTACACTGATTCGAATTGCGATGAAGAATTGGTTTTCAAACCGGAAATTTGGTTTCGTAAGAATTTTCTCAAGATATTTCCGAGCATGGAATTCTTCATGGTATTACCAATTAGCGAGAAAACAGGCCATTGGAAATTAAAAGGCAAAAAAGGCTTATTTAGAATTAGAGTGGGAGTAGTGGTTAGCGTCGGCGGCTGTGTAAAAACTCCGCCAGCCTGTCGAGCGCATCCTCAAGCATATCGACAGCCGGCAGGAACACCAGGCGCAAATGCTGTTTGCTCGGCAAATTAAAAGCTGACCCCTGTACCAGCAACAGTTTCTGTTCCAGCAGCAGTTCCAGCATAAATCGTTCGTCGTTCTCGATCGGGTATATTTCCGGGTCGAGTTTCGGGAACAGGTAAATCGCGCCGCGGGGTTTGACACAGCTTACGCCGGGGATTTCCAGCAGTTTGCGATGCGCGATTTCACGCTGCGCGCCAAGTCTGCCGGTCGGCAGTAACAAATCATTAATGCTCTGGTAGCCACCAAGTGCCGTTTGTATCGCGTACTGTGCAGGCACATTTGCGCACAATCGCATCGAGGCAAGAATATTGAGCCCTTCGAGAAAATCCAGTGCATGCAGTTTGGGGCCACTGACAATCATCCAGCCAGAGCGAAACCCTGCCAGTCGGTAAGACTTCGATAGCCCGCTAAAAGTCAGGCACAGGATATCGTCGCTTAGCGACGCGAAAGGTATATGTTTTGCATCGTCATAGAGAATGCGGTCGTAGATTTCATCGGCGCAGACAATCAGTTCATGCTTGCGCGCGAGTTCGACAACCTGCAGTAGTGTGTCTTTGCTGTACACCGCCCCGGTCGGGTTGTTCGGGTTAATCAGCACAATCGCGCGCGTGTTCGCATTGATCTTGCTCTCTAAATCAGCAAGATCCGGCTGCCAGTCGTTGGCTTCGTCGCAGAGATAATGCACCGGTTTACCGCTGCAGAGCGAAACGGCCGCGGTCCACAGCGGGTAGTCGGGCGCTGGTATCAGGACTTCATCGC
Organism: Pseudomonadales bacterium; assembly: GCA_049665845.1. GTDB lineage: Bacteria > Pseudomonadota > Gammaproteobacteria > Pseudomonadales > UBA7434 > UBA7434. The sequence continues at coordinate 11,723 of JBATGO010000072.1, forward strand.
CGCTGTTGAGCAGGCCCTGCATCGCCATCACGATCAGCTCGCTGACACCATTACCCAGGTAGATGTCGTCGATTTCGATGTCCGGAATGCCGCGCAGCTGGCAATCCTGCATCACCGCCTTGCGCGCCGAATACAAGCCCTTGGATGCGCAATAACCCTGCGCATCGGGCAGGTTGTGGATGACGTCCTGCAGGATCTCATCGGGGGTGAGCAGGCCGAACGCTGCCGGGTTGCCGATATTGAGTTTCAGCACGCGATGCCCTTCGTCCTCGAGGCGGGTCGCTTCGCGCAGCACCGGGCCGCGGATGTCATAGCAAACATCGCGTAATTTCTGGGATTTTTTGATAGTGCTGTTCAGGGTGATCATAAAAAGTTACCGTCGGCGCAGCCGCTCAATCGCGAAGCGCTGTGTTGATTATAGTCTTACGGTCAATTTGCTCGCGAGGTAAAATAATCACCTGCGAAGCAGATGTCGCAATATCACCGATCTGCCGCGAAGTCGTAAGAAGTGCCGGGCGCTGTTACTCGGGCGCTTGTGAATACGAGGACCAAAACGGAGGCCCCAGGGCGTAGGCACATGATTAAAAAAGTATCACATAGCGACGAAGAGTGGCGCCGGAAACTGGATCCTGAAACCTATCGCATCGCCCGGCAACATGGTACTGAGCGTGCATTTACGGGTAAATACAACGCACATAAGGAGGCCGGCATGTATCGCTGCGCCTGTTGTGAGACGATGCTATTTAGTTCGGAACAGAAATACGATTCCGGTTCGGGCTGGCCGAGCTTTTACCAACCTGCAGTGAGCGACAATATTGCCGAGCGCAGTGATGGTTCGCACGGCATGCAGCGGGTCGAAGTGCTGTGCGCGCAGTGCGATGCGCATCTTGGGCATGTCTTTAACGATGGGCCAGCGCCAACCGGCCTGCGCTATTGCATCAACTCTGCATCGCTGGATTTTACGGCGCGCAAAACCGCTGAGTAGAAGGGTTTTTGTTTGAGCCCGCAGTGACCAGTTTCGATGCTGTCGCCAACGATAAAGGCTGTTTCTGGGACTCAGGGCTGGGGGTAACCCTGTACCGGCACAAAAGGATGCAATGCAAGGCGAACACCTTCATCCACGTTAGCGGAACTGGTGAACAGTTTATCGCGGCGGGCAAATCGGCCGTTGCCCTTGCTGGTGTCGATATGGCGCGATACTTCGAGTCCGCCCAGGCTTTTGAACAACATTTTGCCGTCGGTAGAATAGATCACCACACGCAGTGATACGGCCGACGCCGTTTGCGACCAGTCGAATTCTGCCGGCAGGCTTGCGCGACCTTTGATTCGCGGTTTGCGCGAAACGCCGTGCCATTTTGCCAGCCGGTTGTTCGCACCCTGGAACACCACCGGATATTCGACCAGGTCGGTAAAGACCACCGCGTCCGCCGTGCCGGATTCCGCGAGGTCGGCCAGCGCCTGGCCAACCACATTGCGAAAGGCTTCATTGTTCAGCTTGGCAAGTGATTCGTTGTACACATCGCCATGCTTGCGCACTGCAGAGCGCCAGTAGCCGCGAAAATCGGCGTTGTCGATGATCCGGTAACCACCCTGTTGCAGCACATCCTGGACCTTGCGATCCATCAGCAGGTCGTAGTCCTGCAGGTAACTTTTCGACGGCACGCCAAAATTGACATGGCTGATAACGAGCCGCTTTGGTAGCTTTTTCGCGATCGCTTCGCTGCGGTGTACAAAGGGATACACCGTCTCGTTGTAGCCGCTGCTCTGGCAACCGCCGGGACCAAGGGGTATGGCGAGCAGCACAAGCAGCTTCGTCAGTGTGAATCGATAATGGTTCATCAATTGCAAAGCAAACTGTATTGAAATTCTTTTGGCTGGAATAGAGCCAGGGGGTACCGGGCATTCAGGCATATTAGGCCAACCGGCAAATGTTTGGGTGATTTGCGCAAGACGTTCACCGCATCGGGTTGTTGGATGTGCTCATTATAAGGGCGCGATACCATTAGTGTCCGGGAATGCATACCGCTTTACCAGTGGAACAGGATCACGGTGCGGCGCAATGGAAAAAACAATGACGAAAAAAAATTCGCTGGCATGCAGGGAAACAGGACAGGGCAATTCAACGGTAGTACTGCTACACGGTTTGTTCGGGCAGGCGCGCAATCTCGGCCGCCTGGCGAGGGAGCTTGGTGAGCAGCATTACGTCGTTGCGATGGATTTGCCAGGTCACGGGGAATCGCCGCATGAGCCTCACTATACCATCGAAAGTATGGCCGCCAGCGTGCAGCATTCGCTAAGGCAGCGAGGCATCGCGCGATACAAACTACTGGGGCATTCGCTGGGCGGCAAAGTCGCGATGGCGATTGCGCTTGGTTGGCCCGACGAAGTGCAGCGTTTGCTGGTCGCCGATATCGCGCCGGTGCGTTATCCGCCGCGACACGCCATTGTCCTTGAAGCGTTGGCCCGGGTTGATATCGAAGCCCTGGCATCGCGTGACGATGCTGATAGCGCGCTGGCGCAAACTCTCCATGATTCGGTGCTGCGCCAATTCCTGTTGCAGAACCTTGCGCGCGCAGGGGGTGGCTATGCGTGGAAATTCGACCTGGCCGGATTGCAGGCCAGTTATGCAGCGCTGTCTGATGCAGTGCAAGGCACCGGTGGGCCGGCTTTCAGCGGTCCGGCGCTGTTTGTGGGGGGGGACCGCTCAGATTACATCCTGCCCGAGTACGAGCCAGCGGTGCGTGCACTTTTTCCCGCAGCGCAATTCCAGAGCATCGCTAATAGCGGGCATTGGCTGCATGCCGAACAGCCCGTGGCCTTTGCCGAGATCGCCGGAAAATTCTTTGCGGCTGAGTAACTTGCGGCGTTTTTGCCCAATTTTTTTACAAACCAGGCGATTGGCTGTGGTTTTTCTTCAGGCACCCTGAAAGAGAAAAATAAGTCTATATAAAACATATGCTTATATGGGAACCCACGATGGCAATGCGCGCCGAAGCGTTTGCGGTTAAAAAATATACGATTGACATTGAAATGCCCTCAAGTACCATAGAGATCCCCTTGGCCCCTGGTTCGAACACAGTGATACCGCGAGTACGCTGGGTCTGGAGCAGGGCGACATCAACCCGTTTTTTTGGCGGGCTCCCTTGCTGCGCAATCGCGCCATGCTGTTGGCATAACAGGCGGCATATCAGGCATAGTCAGTTGTATCCGCTGCGGTATCGCGACCTGAGAGGGCGTGATGGCGGTGATAAATTATTTGCGACCGGTAAAAAGCAGGGTCAAGCGGGATTCGGCAACTGCGATTGCGCGTTTGCTGGCAGTTATTGTGGGATTGGCGGCATCGCAGGCGTATGCGGCGATAGTGAGCGTGAGCACGCCCGCCGGGCCGGGGATGTCGACCTATGACGTTGGTGGCCAGACCTATAGTGTCTTTTCAAACATCACTGACAGCACCGCCCCGTTCGGCAGCAACTTCGGTGGCGAAGAATTGATTTGGCTGGGCGCGCATGGGGCGACTCCGCAAGGAATCATCGGCGATGCCCCCGGTGCATTGCCAGGCACGATCGCGGTTAACCTGAACAATATCGGTTCTGGTACAGGGCAAGTTTCGCTGGTGCTGTCGTCTGAAGAAATAGTTTCGTGGGATATCCTGGTGGGTGCAAATGTTCAGCTGAATAATATCTTTATTATCTCGCTGGCAAGTACTTTACAGGAAACGCACCAGGTAATTGTTGAAACGGAAACACTTGGAAGTGATAGTGCCGGCCTGGCACCCGCACAGAGCGAAAGCGTAAGCGGGGTTAATGTTAAGCGCAGTGGCACATCAACGTTTGCAGGCTACGAGTATGCCGGTTTAGGTCAGGCTTGCGACTATTTAGATCCAGCCCCGGTTTGCGAGACGCAGCGGGCACTGGGCCTGGCGCCGCTATTTGAGGGTCAGCCAGCGAATGAGTGGGTAAATCAGCTAGCCGAAGTGCAGGATGATCCAGACCCACTGAAATTGACCAGCTTTAATGGCTCTTACTACGTCAGCCAGTTTGATGTGGACCTGGTTGGACAGGTGATACCGATACCCGCTGCAGCATGGCTGTTCGCTTCGGCTATCGCATGGCTCGGCGCGGGTCGCGCGCTATTTTCCAGGCGAAATGGTTACAGGCGGCGCCTTCACAGGCAGCGAATAGCTGCCCGATTACAGGAAAAAGAAGTTAGTGCGCGATAATGAAACTTCACTCCCTACACAGCTTTTTCACCATGCTGTAGTCCGGTTTCTGCTTAACATGCGGCGGCATTCCGGCCGCTGCGCCTCAAAAATCAAAAGTTCCGTCGCGTTGCGACGCCCCTATCAAACTGCACTGCGTGTTTTATTCCTGTTACCGCTCTGGTTGAGCACACCGGCCTTATCGCAAGCGCCGGTCGATCCGGGTGCCATCGAACCGCAATCACCTGCACAGCCTCTCCGTGCCCCAGCTGCTGACCCGATTCGCGTGCCGGCTCCGGCCGAACGTTCACCCTCGCAAGAAGCAGGGCCGCGCGTGTCGGTTAGCGGGGTAGCCATTGCGTGGGAAGAACCCGATGCGATTGCTGCAGCGCACAAGCATTCTGCCAATCTGCTGCTGCGCGATTTGCTGCAGGAAAAAAATCACAGCCTGACGATCGGCGAACTCGATGCGCTGGCAGATGCGCTAACCGAACACCTGCGCGGCGCCGGCTACCTGTTGGCCAAGGCAATTTTGCCGCCGCAACAGATCGAACAAGGCAATGCCCGTTTGCGCGTCTTCGCAGGCATCGTTGGCGACGTTATCGCCAAATCAAATGAGCTTTACAGCGAGCGTCATATCACAGGGTCATTTGAATCGTTGCGCGCTGCGCCGGTGCAGCGAAAAACACTGGAACCGCGCCTGTTGCTACTCAACGAATTGCCTGGCCTGAATGCAGTCGCGGTGTTCGAGCCCGGGCGAGCAACAGGCACCACCACGCTGGCTCTGCAAACCACAGCGGAGTACCCGGTGCGTTATTCGGCGCGGGTAGATAATCATGGTATCGAGGCCACCGGCGACTGGCGCCTTGGCCTGGGCGCCACGGTCAATAACGTTACGGGGCATCGCGACGCGCTGTCGGTAAACGCGATCAAAACTTTTAGCCCGGGTGATTTGCGCAATGCGCGACTTCGCTATGAAATCACCACGCCGGGCCTGGTACACACAGTAGGGCTTGGCTATAGCGAGACGCGGTACGACGTGGAGCAATCCGCGGTAAAGTCACTCAACATTGAAGGCGACACGGAAATAAGCGAGCTGGATGTGCGTTCGCGCTGGTACAACTCGCGTGCCCTGAGTATTCACTCAGAACTGGGTGTTGCGACCAAGCGTGCCGAAGTGCTTTTTTTGGGTGGCGCGAATTCCGATGGTGTCGACAGGCTGACTGTGCTGAGTGCGCGGCTGGTTGCCGAGGGCGTTGACCAGCGCTTGCGCGGCATCTATCGCGCTTCGATTGGCCTTGATCGCGGCTTTAATGACCTGTTAGGTTCTATGAGTACGACCGGAAACGGTAATTCCCTGACGCGGGACAATGGCGCACAAAGCCTGCCTGGGCAATTTCGCAGCATAAACGCGAGTTTTAATCGACTGCAATATCTTGCAGAGCACCAGAACCTTTTGCTGTTGTTCACCGGCCAGTACAGTGATGACCAGCTCGCTTCGCTCGAGAAAATGAGCCTCGGCGGCCCGTACACGGTGCGCGCCTATCCGGTCGGGGAATTTACAGCCGATCGCGCGCTCTATAGCAGTGTCGCCTGGCAGATCAGTGGCGGCATGTTTTCCGATGGCATCGCGTTTGGCGAATACGCCTGGAGCCAGGTGTTGTCGCTCAGCCTGTTTGCCGATTACAGCTGGGGAAAAAGTCGCTCCGGTGCAGTTGGCGGTGCAGTGACCCGGCGTGAACTGAGTGGTTTTGGGCTGGGCGCGAGAGTCAATTTTCCCGGCCAGCGTGCGTTTATGGATATTTCAGCGGCGAAACCCTTCGCGGGCAAAGAGGCCAATAATGGCGACGGAGAACAGTTCTGGATTCAGCTGGGAATGGATTTTTGATCGTGCGCGGCCATAGTTATGCGCGATGCTTTATTAAGGTGTTAGAGCAGGTAAATAAGATGAAAAATATAACGATAAGAAGTACGGCCAAAAATATATTGTCTTCAAACAGGAAAAATCTGTTGCTGCAAGCGATTGCATCGATCTGCGTGGCTTTGCCGCGCACGGCAGTATTGGCGATTGCGACAATATGTGTCGCGCAGCAGGCCTATGCGCTGCCTGTCGACGACAGCAATATGAATGTTGATGTAGGTGCTGCGAGTTACAGCTTTGACGGCTTCAGCGAAACCGGTACGCTGACCTTCGAGCAGAATAATTCGATGGTGACGTTTACCGAGTCGGTGAATATCAGCACGGCACAAATACTGTTGGTCAATCCGGGAGCATCTGGCGATGCAAGCTGGGTTGGCGTACTTCGTGACAATTCAGGCAGTGCCTCTTTTTTGGAGGGCACGCTTGATGCAAACATGCGGGTGTTTTTCCTGAACCCGAATGGCGTCCTGGCAGGCAATGATTTCTCGATCGACTTCGCCTCGCTGGGGAGCAACAGCGGCGCTGTATTGCTTTCGACCCACAGTATCGACCAGCAATTGCTCGCGCAAGGCCAGTACAGCCTGGTGGCGGCGGGCGGCGGCGCGGCGATTACTGTGGAGGGGTTGCAACTGGCAGGTTCTGGCGCGCAGCTTGCGCTGCTGGCCGATAAAGTGAACATTAATGGCGTGGTCGATGCGGCGGGCAGCAAATTGGAAGCAGTCAGCGCCGGTATGGTCGAAGTTGTTTTTGGCCTCGACGATATGATCGCGGTGCGCGCGCCGCTGGCGGTAGCCGGCATTAACGCCGGTATCGATGTCGCCAATACCGCGACGGTCAATGCCCACCGTGTGCGCCTTGCCGCGGCAGTGGATGACCCGCTGAGCCTTGCGCTGAACAATCGCGGCATGATCAGCGCGAGTGGCATCAGCGTGAACGAGCAGGGCCAGGTCACGTTGATCGCGGAAGGCGGCAGGGTGATATCCACCGGAAGCCTGGATACCCGCGATACGATTAACGGCGATGGCGACATTTTCATGTCAGGCAACACAGTGATATTGGGCGGTTCATCCCAGGCAGGACAAGGACAAATCAATGTTACTGTTGGCGATGCTGTTACAGGAGCGAAAGGTGAATTTTTGCTGCTTGGCAATGCTTCGGTCAGTGCAGCGGGTGCAACCCTGGCAGGAGTAGGTCAATCCAATTCTATTATTGGCCTTGCAAATTACCGGGTAACCGGCAGCAACAGCGGTGATGCTGGCTGGATCGGCGTGGGTGCGAGTGACTGGCAGAACCAGAATAACGGAACGGTCAGCTTTTCCGGTTTCGACCGACTGATTGCGCAGCCGGGTGTTGAAAATCTGTTTCGCATTGAAGATGCCGGCAGTCTTACCAATGGCGGAAATGCCTTGCTGCGCGGCGGCGCGCGTGCAGATCGCTTTGAAATAGCGGGCAATGTCGACTTGCTCGAAGGCAACAGCGGCGACGATACCTTTGTTATGCAAGGGGGCAGGGTTAACGGGCTGGTCGACGGTGGCAGGGGTATCGATGGCATCGAAAACGTCTTCACAGTTACGCGCCGCAATTCGCAGGGCGACCTGGATCCGCAAGGCATCAACGGCAGTAGCGATTTCGTCGACTGGGTAAACATTCAAAATGTACTTGAGCTTCCAGTGCCGGAACCGGAACCGCTGCCAATTGATATTCCCGACTTGTCGTCATTGCAAGCGTCGCAGGTGTCGTTTGTTAATGTCAATAATTTAACCGCAGTGTCACTCGGTGTGGTGGGTGGTGCAGAGCCACGCCTGCCCTGTGGCTTTGGCGGCACTGCAGGTTCGATGCTGGCGGCTGACATTGCTGCGGGCGAGGATCCCTGTTTCGACGAAAAACGCCTCGAGCAATTCAGGCATTTGATCAGTAGTCTGGTGCATTTTGATCACGACAGCGCGGTAATCAATCCGGCGTTCGCTGCACGCCTGGCTGAAGTGGCGAATTATTTTGTTGGCTCACAACAGTTCGGGCGCGTGCAGATAGCAGCGCACACCGACGACGTGGGGCCTGAAACCTATAACCTTGCGTTGGCAGAGCGCAGAGCGCGCTCAACGGCTGCATTCCTGCAGGCCCGAGGCGTGCGCGGCGACCTGATTGAAACCTTCCACTTCGGCGAAGCACTGCCTGCAGTGCCGAATACGTCGGCTGAAAACCGGGCCTACAACCGTCGCGCCAGGGTCGAACTGAAGCGCTGACCCGCGCGCTCTGGCAAAAAAACCCGCGACCGTTAACGGTGCGCGGGTTTTTTATTGCCTGTATTTCTGCATAGACGGTAATTCCGTTTGGCAGTTGCAGCATCGACCAGCACACAGTTCTGCAAATTCTGGCCAAAGGTCCCGCAAATCGCTTGTTTGGTAGCCAGCACGATCTAGATTGAAAAATGTGCAGATTAAAAATCAAACAAACTAGCAGGGGGCATTGTGCGCAGGATTCTGGCGCTCGTGCTCGCTGCTTTGCTGGCCAGGCATGCCCGTTTACCGGATCGCTATCGCATAGGCGCGAGGCGTATTATCGCTATGGTATGCGCGGCGGCCGGTGTCGCCTCGCTGGCGAATGGGCAGGAGGCTGCCAGCACCGTTTCCCCACCCGCAGAACGGCACCAGCTTGCGCTGCTGCAAACAGGTGATACAGGCAGCCGCCAACCTCCAATCAGGACGCGCTTTCAACAACCAGAAAAAAAATTCGATGCAGGCCCTGCAAAGCGCGGCAGTAGTCAAGCGCTTTCGTTTGCGGTTGCAGCAGCGGCTTCCCCGACTTCTCTAACTGCTACAGCATTGCATGCACGGCGCATACTGCAACGCCTGTGGCTGCCCGGTCGTCGCGATCCGCGGTCAATGCCGGACGATATCGCACAGCTGGCCGACTACATCGCGGCGCGCCCTGCGGCGCTCGCCTTGCTGGATAGCCTTGCGGACAAGGCACTTCGCATACGCTATAGCAGGGGCGAATTTCGTACCCGCATCTCGGCTTCCGCTTTTGAGGTTCACGCCGCGACCGTCTATTTTGACCCGCGCGCTGCCGCTGTATTTGATTCTGTTCATTGTAATCAGGAGCCAAGCAGTTGTACCGCGAGTCCGGCCGATGCCTTTTTGCATGAGCTGCTGCATGCGAGCAGCGCGTTACTGCAATCACAGCGATTCCTGCAAAGCGCAGTGCTGGAATCGGCAATCTATCCGCACGCGCACGAACGCGAAATTATCGCGCGCGAACGCACGCTGTTCGCGGCTATGAGCGCGGCAGATGCCAGGCCAAGGCCCCAGCGCGAAAAACATGCAGGCCACCTGGTTTCAGCGCGATGTGTGACCTGCGTCGATAGCTGACGCGCTAATTCGTTTACAAATCAAGCAGCTGCAAGCTTCACGCAATCCTCCTTGCACTACACTTTTTGAGATTGGCCTGAGCCTGTTCCTGCTGGCTCCAGCCTGCCATTTTTCGGAGAAAGTATTCGTGCGATCTGCCAAAGTGGTGCCCATCGTGGCGCACAGTTACAAGGAAAGTCTCGAACACCAGCTTAGAAAGTCGATTGAAGCGGGTGACGTCGACCTGCCGGTGTTACCTGCAGTGGGCGCCCGCGTGCTCGAGCTGACGCACAGTGAAGATTCCAGCGCCCAGGAGCTGGCTGCGCTGATCCAGAGTGACCAGGCGCTGGCTGGACATGTCATGCGCATGGCCAACTCCGCGGCTTTCGGCGGTGTAGGAAAGATACAAACACTGCAACAGGCCATTGCAAAACTCGGCATGCGCCAACTCGGCCAGATCGCTTTGACCGTCAGTGTGGGGCAGTCGCTGTTCGAAGGCGATGAACTGATTCAGGACAGGGCGCGCGATCTGTGGCGACATGCGCTGGCTTCGGCTGCCTGGTCGCGCGAAATCGCACGCATCGCACGTTTTAATACCGAGCTGGCATACCTCGCTGGCCTGTTGCACCAGGTTGGCAAGGCGGTAGCGTTGCGCAACCTTGTCAAGATCCAGCGCCAGCAAGGCGGCGCTATCGACGAGCAGGCATTCGCCGAATTGCTCGACATTTATCACAAGGTACTTGGCGTCAATCTCGCCAGGCGCTGGCAGTTACCCGAAGCGGTAGTCGAGTCCATTAATTATGTAGACGCTTATTACGGTGCGCCTTCCGAGCGCGATATCGTTATGGCAGTGCACGGGGCTCGAACGCTGGCTACTGCGTCGGTAGAACGGCTTGGCGAGTCCGGCCTGGAGAAAGTATTTCCGGGCCAAACCATCTTTGTAGACTTGAATTTTTACCGCGAGGAATTGGCACAGCTAGTCGCCAGGTCTGAATCGATCGATCAATTGCTGTGTTCGATGACCCTTTAACCGCCGTTACTAACTTTGCCTGAAGCAACCGTCTATTTGGTAAAACCAGCCATGCAACAACAATACGATATCGCCGTCATTGGCAGCGGTCCCGCAGGCCAGAAAGCCGCCATCCAGGGTGCCAAAGCAGGCAAGCGTGTCGCAATGATTGAGCGCGATCGCTCGGTGGGTGGGCACTGCGTACACCGCGGCACAATTCCCAGCAAGACACTGAGACAGAATGCATTACGTATTTCGCAGTTGCGCGAGTATCAGGAAGTTTATTCATTTACGCTGCGCGACGATATCGCTATGGCATCACTGTTGCGCAATCTCGACGAGGTGATCCAGTCCCACGACAGGTACATCAATGCACAGCTGGCGCGCAATGCGATAGATCACTATCACGGGCGGGCGAGTTTTCGCGACGCACACACGCTGGATATCGTGGCGCCTGGCGGGATGCGGCGCAGTATTTCTGCACAGCATATTGTGATAGCAACCGGTTCCTATCCACGCCAGGCGGCTAACGTACCGGTTGACCACGAACATATCTACGATAGTGATTCGATCCTCAGCGTGGTTTACCTGCCTCGCTCGCTGACCGTGCTCGGTGGCGGTGTGATCGCCAGCGAATACGCGTCGATTTTTCTCGCCCTCGGCGTGTCAGTTACCATGATTGACAAGTACCCGAGGCCACTCGGTTTTCTCGATAGCGACCTGACCGACCACTTCATCACCGCATTTGAAGCAAAAGGCGGACGTTTTCTCGGCGAAACCGATATCGCGTCGGTGCGCTGGAACGGACTGGACAAGGTGGTTACCACGCTGGCTAACGGTGATGTCGTTGAGAGCGAAAAATTGCTTTCGGCAGCGGGCCGGGTCGCCAACGTGCAGGGGCTCGAGCTTGCGGCGGCTGGCCTTGCGCTGACTGAGCATGGCGTTATCGCGGTCGACGCACAGTGCCGCACCTCGGTGGCGCATATTTTTGCCGCAGGTGACGTGATCGGGCCGCCCTCGCTGGCTTCAGCTTCAATGGAGCAGGGCAGGCGCGCGAGTTGCGCCGCGCTTGGCATAGATCTGGCGGCCATGGCAAATACAATTCCAATGGGTATTTACGGTATACCGGAGATGTCCTCGGTAGGACTTACCGAGCAGCAGGCAACCGCCCGATATGGGCAGGTCACCGTGGGCCATGCCCATTTTGAAGAAATTGCCCGCGGGCAGATTTCAGGTATGCAGGAAGGTTTGCTGAAAATAGTCGCCGATGCGGCAGGTGATAAAATTCTAGGCGTGCATATCGTTGGAGAAGGCGCGACAGAGCTTATTCATATCGGCCAGATGGCGTTGTTGCACGATGCCGGTATCGACAGCATGGTTGAAAATATATTTAACTTCCCAACCCTGGCCGAGGCCTATCGCGTTGCCGCCTTAAAAGTTGTAGGGCAGCGTCAGCGAATCGATCTGGCCAGCTAGCTTGAAGTCCCTTTCGCTGAGCCCGCCACAATCGTGTGTGGTCAGTGCAATGCGTACCCTGCTGTAAACGTTGGACCACTCCGGGTGATGATTGGCTCGCTCCGCCAGTAATGCGACCTGGCTCATGAAGCCGAAGGCCTCAACAAAGTTTTCGAATTTGAATTCGCGACTTATTCTGTCGCCCTCGCGCTGCCACTGGTCGAGTTTTTCCAGCGCTTCGAGAATTTGTGGTTCGCTGTAAGCCGCAGCTTTTTTCATTGCATTACACTCCCGGTTTCACCGCGTTATTTCCGGTGAAGAATAACACCTGCCTCGCAATGCGGGGTATAGGGAAACTGGTCGAACGCCGCGGCGGCAGAAATCGCATGGCTGCGCGCAAGGCTGGCAAGATTTGCCGCGAGCGTCTGCGGATTGCAGGAAATGTACACGATATTATCGAAACCACTAACAAGATCGAGGGTTGCGGCGTCGAGACCGGCACGTGGCGGGTCGACCAGTACGGTACGGAAGTTGTAGCTACTGATGTCAATAGACTGCAGCCTGCGGAATTCGCGCTCGCCACGCAGCGCACTGGCAGTTTCGGCACTGCTCATGCGTACAAACGCAATGTTGTTTACACAATTTGTTGTCGCATTACGGCGCGCCGAGGCGATGCTGGTTTTGGAGATTTCCGTACCCAGCGCGCTACGAAACACCGACGCCAGTGGCAGCGTGAAATTGCCGTTACCGCAGTACAGTTCGAGCAGGTCGTGTTCGGGTGTGCTGCCTGATATGGTAGCGCAATGTTGCAGCACCCAGTTAATCATCGCCTCGTTAATCGCGGCGTTGGGCTGGGTAAAACTGTTTTCGCACTGTTCAAAACGGTAGGTCTTTCGGCCGGCGCACAATACCTCGGTAACGTGATCGCGCGAGAGCAGCAGCCGCTGTTTGCGCGCGCGGCCGATGATTGCGGCGTTCAATTGCTGTTCCAGCCCTATGGCAGCGTTCTTCCACGCTTCATCAAGTTGACGATGGTAGACCAGCGATATCACAACATCGTCGCTGCGGCTGGCCAGGAACTCGACCTGGAACAATTTCCGCGACAGTATGTCGCTGGCATTTATTGCAGACAGCAACGGCTGCATCCGCTGCACGATCGCATCACAGGCAATCGGGAACTGGTCGATGCGAATTGGTTCGCGTGGATTGTTCGGGTCAAACATCGCATAGAAACAGTGTTTTGGCGTGTCACTGCGATCGTGCCAGAGCCTGAATTCGGCGCGCATACGGAACGCCTGTGGTTGTGAGTGAAATACAGTGAGCGCAGGAGCATTAAATGGCCGCAGTAATGCACTCACTGTATTCACCTTGAGTGCCAGTTGTGCAGCGTAATTTTGCGGGGCGAACTGCATTGCAGGAATGGCACCGTCGCCGCTATCGTGTTCGATGCGATTTGCGGTGCCGGGCAATGTCGATTCAGTGTTCAACGTAAAAGCGGCATCAAATAGGGCTGGGCGTGGTCAAAAGTGCTTGTTTGTGAGCGAGTGCGCACGTCGCTGCGCGGGCATGCAGGCGCACAGTATAAACTAATCATGGGTACCAATTAGCGCCGGGCCTGGCTCGCGAATACAGCCATTCGCCTGTATTACAATGCGGGCGCAGCGGCACTGGTTGCGAGTCGCGGTACGACGGCTTTAGTGCAGGGCAGTTTAGAGGGAGAGCGATGTGAAAACAGTATTGGTGACAGGCGGCGCCGGCTACATTGGCAGCCACACGTGCGTGGAAATGCTGGCGGCAGGTTTTCGTGTCGTAGTGCTCGACAATCTCTGTAACAGCCATGCAGTCGCGTTGCAGCGGGTAGGGGAAATTGCCGGTAAGGCGCCCGAATTTGTTAAAGCGGATATCCGCGATGCTGCAATCCTCGATACAATTTTTGCGCAGCACCGTATCGATGCGGTGGTACATTTCGCCGGGCTCAAGGCAGTGGGCGAATCGGTTGCCGAGCCGCTCAGGTATTTTGACAACAATGTGCACGGCACGCTGGTGTTGCTGCAGGCCATGCAACGCCACGGTGTATTCAATATCGTGTTCAGTTCTTCGGCCACTGTTTACGGCGATCCTGCCTCGGTGCCCATTCGCGAGGATTTCCCGCTTGCAGCGGTCAATCCCTACGGGCGCACCAAGTTGATGATCGAGGAGATGCTGTTTGACCTCGGCCGCAGCGATCCGCGCTGGCAGGCAGTGTTGCTGCGCTATTTCAACCCCGCCGGTGCGCACCCTAGCGGTCGGATCGGCGAAGATCCGAACGACGTTCCCAATAACCTGATGCCCTATATCGCGCAAGTTGCGGTGGGCAGGCGAGCGGAACTGTCGGTGTACGGTGATGACTATCCGACACCCGACGGTACCGGGGTGCGCGATTACATCCACGTAGTCGACCTTGCCCGGGGGCATCTTGCCGCGCTTGCGCATATCGATACATCGCCGGGTGTGGTCGCCTGTAACCTCGGTACCGGCAGGGGTTATTCGGTGCTGGAAATGGTTGCAGCGTTCGGGAAGGCGGCGGGGCGCAACATCCCCTACAAAATTGTTGCTCGCCGCCCCGGCGATGCGGCGCAATGTTACGCAGACCCTTCGCTGGCACTGCAAAAGCTGGGCTGGCAAGCGGAGCTTGGTCTTGACGCAATGATGCGCGATACCTGGCGCTGGCAGTCGCAAAATCCGCAGGGCTTCGCGCAAGACACCGCCTAGTCGCGTATTCCCTCAGCCGAACGCCCGGCAGCGCCTGATATTGGCGTTACAGTTCATCGCAGCAGGCCAGGCAAATTCGGTAAAGTTACAATTTGCCCTGCGAATATTTTTCAGCCGGCGGCTAATGCGCCGCGAGCGCGCCACATTGTGGCTGCCTGCTCGAAACAGGTTTCAATGTCGGGTTCGCCAACATGTGCAAACAGCGCTATTGCAGCGCTGCCGATTATTGCCTGTGCCGCGTAGCTTGATTCCTCCGCATCCTCCCAGCTTTGTCGCAATACTTCAGCGGTGACCGGCGTGTCGGCAGGCGCCTGGGCACGGCGCGTTATTTCGATGTGCAGCGGTACTCCCTGCCGCAACAGGAACACTTTCAGGCGCGCGTGGGGCCGGTACTCCACTTCGCCAGCATCGCCCTTGTAAACAACGGCATGTCGTTCACCGAGCAGCTGTGCCGCGCTGTGGTGTGTGACAGCATAGGCTGGGTGGAAAACACTTTGCAGTGTAGTGTGGGCGGCCAGCGGATTCAGCAGGCGGCACAGGGTATGCACCGGAGATCGCAGCCCGAACAGGCCACGTAGCTCGATTAACCGCTGTAATGGCGCGCACAGCGCCTGCAATGGCATAAATGCGAAGTTGCGTTCGGCGAGCTGGATTTGCGTATCGTGCCAGCTATTTGCGATCGGGAGTCCAAGCTGGGCAAGCATGTCTTCGCTGTAAACACGTCCTTCGGTATGCCCGCGCGTGCCGTGCATGAAAACGCGATATTGGTTTTGTGCCAGCAGCAATGCAGCGAGCAGGAACCAGTGCGGCTGCCGGCGCTTGCCGGCGTAGCTGCTCCAGTCGAAGTCAATCTTCCCGGGCATCTGGGCCGCGTGACCGATGTAATCGCGACAGGCTTCTACAAAACCGGCTAACTCTTCGGCTGATTCCTCTTTTACGCGTAACAGCATCAGGAACGCGCCGATCTGCACGGCTTCTGCCTCATCGTGCAGGATCATGCGCATCGCATCGTGCGCCTCTTCGCGCGACAATGAGCGGCTGCCGGTTTTGCCCTTGCCTAGTGTGCGAACATATTTAGCGAAAGGATGTTCCATGCAGCGCTGTTACCATCAGGTTGAAAAATGTATTTGTGCGGTATCGTCGTAAAGCATTTTTTGAAGCATTGTTGCATTACTTTGCTGTGCCGCGGGTTCGCTACGCAAAAAAAAGCCCCGCATTGCGAGGCTTTTCAAATACGGTTTATATCCGCCTGTCTGCTACGCGTTGGCAGCAAGGTCTCGGCATTTTGCTAATCATCCGCCATGCCAAGCAGGTGCAGCATCGACGTGAACAGGTTGTAGATGTTCAGGTACAGCGAGACAGTGGCGCGTACGTAGTTCGTTTCCCCACCGTTTACGATGCGGCTGGTATCAAACAGGATAAGGCCGGACATGATCAGCACAATGCCCGCCGAAATCGCCAGTGATACTGCCGGCACGGCAAAGAAGATGTTCGCAATGCTGGCAACGATCGCGACGATCAGGCCGACCATCAAAAAACCGCCCATGAACGAAAAATCCTTGCGCGTGGTCAGTGCGTAGCCCGACAAGCCGAAGAATACCAGCGCCGTGCCACCGAGTGCTTGCGCAACCAGTGCCGGGCCATTGGCCATCGCGAGGTAAATACTGAGAATTGGGCCGAGCGACGCGCCGAGCAAGCCTGTGAAGGCAAACACTACCCAGATGCCGGAAGCCGAATTCCAGGTACGCGGCAGTACGAACCAGACCAGCGCTAACGCACCCAGCGACATCATTAACGATGCGCCGCGACCGATACCTATGGACATCGCGCCCAATGCAGTCAGCGCGCTGAAGGCCAGTGTCAAGGCAAGCAACAGGTAGGTGTTTTTCAGCACTTTGTGTGTGGCCACTGTCGTGCCAACACCCACAGCCCTCGTATCAAACACTTGTCTTTCTTGCATGCTCGTTTTCCTCAATGTTGATAAGCAATAAAATGTAAACGCTCTTGACCCTGTGTCTTCAAACCACCGGCTCGTGTAAGCGCGGCTACTGAACTGCCTGCTACCGGCGCCGGGGGGCCAGGCTGGCCATATTTTAGCGCATTTCAATGGCGTTTTCGACGCCGTCGGTGCGCTATCCCTTGTCTGGCGTCACAACGTCGACGGCAGACATACTACACCACTTTGTATGACCGCGATCACAGTGTGGAGTTTCATTTAAAGGCATGCACAGTCGAGCAGCCCTGCAACAGAACTTTGGCAGCTATTTTCGGCCAAATGCTTTTCTTCCAACACCACGGGCAGCCTGCATACTGGGCATCACCGAAATCGTTACGTGTCGCTCCGGAACAGGGATCATCGCATTGCCTAAAAGAAACCCGCTGTTCCTCGCTTTGCCGTCGTTTCGCCGCCTGCGCGCTGCGCTGAAAGGCCCAAGGCGCCGGATTTTGGTGTTGGCATCGCTGGTGTTCAGTTCGGCATTCTGCATTGCGCCTGTGCTCGCTAAGTCGCCGGGTGCGGACAGTATCGACGCACCGCATATTCGTGTCAGCCTGCTCAGCGAGCATGCTTATCTGCTGCCGGGCCGCCAGCAACAATTTGCGCTCAGGCTGGAACCCGAACAGGGCTGGCATACCTACTGGATCAACCCCGGCGATAGCGGCAAGGCCACTGCGCTGTCATGGCAGTTGCCGCGCGGGATTCGGGCAGGGGCCTTGCAGTGGCCAGTTCCGGAGCGAATACCATTCGGTGGCGGGAGCAGTTTTGGCTACCATGGCGACACTTGGTTGCTGGCAGACCTGGCGATGCCCTCGCGCGCGGTTCTACAGGAAATTGCTGTGCAGGATCCTGGTGGCACCGTAAGTATTGCCGCACAGGCAAGCTGGCTGGTCTGTCGCGAGGTCTGCTTGCAGGGCAACGCCATGTTGCGTTTAGCGCTTCCGCTGGTGCCGGAAGGTGCTGAATCAAAGCTTGATACCGTTACTCCAATGCCCGACGGTTTTGCGCGCGCGCGCGCGGCACTGCCGCAGCAGCTGCAGGGTGCACCCGCGCAATATAGTATCGAGGACGGGCAGCTGGTCGCGTCGATTGATGCGGCTGAATTACCTGTATTTTCGCGGCAGCCGGAAGTTTTTATTGCGGTGACCGGACTGTTGCAAACTGCAGCAAGGCCATCGGTTGCCGCGACGAGGCAGGGCTTGCGTATCAGCGCACCGGTGGGTGTGGCGCTGGCAGAACCCCCTCCATTCCTGCCCATGCTGCTGCAATTCCAGGGCGCTGCAGGGGTGACGACCGTTGCTTTGCTCGCGCGCTTCGAAGAGCCAGCATTTGCCGGTACGGAAACCGCATCGACCGAGGCAAGGGTGCCGCTCGTCGACAATGGCGTAGCAGCAGTTGGCAAGGACATTTCGCTGGTCTACGTACTGATGCTGGCGTTGCTCGGCGGCCTGGTTTTGAACGCCATGCCTTGCGTGTTTCCCGTGCTGTCGCTCAAGGTGATCAGTCTGGTCGAACATGGCGGTTATGACCGCCGCGATCGCCAACTCCATGGTCTTGCCTATACCGCGGGTGTGGTAGCCAGTTTCCTGCTGGTAGCGGCAGTGTTGATTGCGCTGCGCGCTACCGGCGAACAAATTGGCTGGGGGTTCCAGTTGCAGGCGCCGGCGTTCGTAGCATTGCTCGTCTATGTATTGTTCCTGCTGGGGTTGTCGCTCTCCGGTATGGTGGAAATTGGCACGTCCCTGCAAAATATTGGCAACGACAGCGTCGCGGGGAGTTCGCCCCTGCGGGCATCGTTTCTTACCGGCGTGCTGGCAACCGTAGTTGCAACGCCCTGCACCGCACCTTTTATGGGCACCGCGATGGGCTTTGCCCTGACACAGCCACTGGCGGTGGCGTTGTTGACCTTTGCGGTGCTGGGCCTGGGGTTGGCGTTGCCATTCCTGCTCATCGCGTTTGTGCCCGCGCTAGCTAGCTGGCTGCCAGCAGCCGGCAACTGGATGGTAAGTTTCAAGGAATTCCTGGCATTTCCCATCTATCTAACTGTGGTCTGGCTGTTGTGGGTGTTTGCAAGGCAGGCTGGCATCGACGCTGCTGCGGCATTGCTGATTGGCATGGTGCTGCTGGCGATGGCGCTGTGGCTGCGCCGTGCGACGATGTTTTCGCTGCGTGCGCGTGCCGGTGCGCTGGCGGCCTTGCTCAGCGCGTTACTGGCATTGCTGAGCCTGTTATGGGCGCTGCAGTTGCGGGTTGCGCTACCAGCGCCGGGTGGCGGTTCCAGCAACGCTGGAGAATTTGTGCAACCCGGTGCGGTTGCGTGGTCGCAGCAGCGGCTTGACGCAGCGCTGGCGGCGGGAAAAACCGTGTTCGTCAATATGACCGCGGACTGGTGCATAACCTGCAAGGTCAACGAACGCGTGGCGCTCTCTCGCGAGGCAGTAAAAAGGGCGCTTGCGCGCCCTGAAGTAGAGTATCTGGTGGGGGACTGGACCAACAGCGATTCGGCTATCAGCCTTTATCTCGAAACGTTTGAGCGCAACGGTGTGCCGCTTTACGTGGTCTACAAACCCGGCGAGTCACCGCGCCTGCTGCCACAGGTACTCACGCAGGGGATTGTGCTGGATGCGCTGAAGTAGGCTAGTGCGCTGTTATCGATGCCTGTGCAAGTCTGCGCGATTCGAGTTCCTGCTCGTTGAAGATCCATGCGCTTGCCACGCGCTTGCCGTTCATGTGGGCAACCCGCAACGGGTAATTCCCAATCCACTCGTTGGCGCGATAGAAAGCTTCGACATCGCGCGGCGCGAAATAGACGCTGTAATCGGCTGCGTCGACCAGATGCGAACCGTCGATCCACCGCACGCGCTGGCCATATTTAACGTTCCAGTTGCCGATGTAGGTCACGGTGCCGGCTTCTATTTTGATGCCTTCACCCGCGTATTTTTGCGCCAGCCGCTTGGATCTGTCTTCGTCTTTGGGGGCTTTAAGGCCAAAGGCCTCGGGCTGGTAGGTGCCGGCTTTGACCTTGACCAGTTGCATGCCCGGTGCTTTGGGAATAGTCACTTTTATACCGGCGCCCTTGTCGCTGAAATTGAGTGAAGAAACATAATGACGCATTTCGCCGCGCGCACCCAGGTCAACCAGCACATAGGCTTCATTGGAGGCGAGGCGCTGGTGATCCCGGCTGGCTGAAGGAGTTGGGGCTGCCTGGCATGCCAGCGCGGCACAGAGTCCGAGAGCAGTGGCAATCGACGCGAAAGTGTTCATATCAATGGTCCTGGTGGATGTTGGTAACAATGCTCGCGGTCCATCGGGTTGGCCGTCGAGCCATCGGCTAAAAACGATCATTTAATGATCGAATAGCTCAAAGTGTAGACACCTAACGCAATCGGGATGTGCGCTGGTTCACACTGTGTGAGGATCTTTGAGGAACAGTTGGCGTAGCACGCAACGCCGGTCTGTATCGTTTTTTGACAAGCTTTCGAGCCTGCGGCTTCTGCTAAGATGAGTCGGTTCAGGCGCCAGTTTCTGGCTAAAGGGTTCGCAACGGGCGCGAAGGTGCTGTGGTTCCCGGATGGGTATCGACGGGCTGCGAAGTAAAAAATTGAGCAAAATCAGCGGGAAGAAAAAAGTATGACCGAGCAATTTGTAGTCGCCAACGGCCTGCGCCTGGCTTACGACGAGTTTGGCAAACCGGAAGACCAGGTGATGCTGCTGATTATGGGACTGGCTACGCAAATGATTGCCTGGCCCGAGTCGTTTTGTGAAGACCTTGCAAGGCAGGGCTATCGCGTAATCCGGTTTGATAACCGCGATATTGGCCTGTCCGAAAAGCTGGAGACAGCAAAACCACCTAATATCGCCGTCGCGGCGCTGTTGCACAGGCTGGGATTGCCAATCAGGGTGCCGTATACGTTGGTTGATATGGCCGACGATACGGTTGGTTTGCTCGATGCGTTGAATATTGACAGGGCACACCTTGTCGGTGTCTCGATGGGTGGCATGATTGGCCAGTTGGTCACTGCGCGGTTTCCAGAGCGCGTGCACACTTTTACGTCAATTATGTCGAGCAGCGGGAACCGCAGGTTGCCTGCCCCAAAACCAAAGGTAACTGCTGCGCTAATGCGTCGACCGTTGTCGGACGAAGAATCTTATATTGCGCA
>JBATGO010000073.1:0-2059 GCA_049665845.1 Pseudomonadales bacterium
TCCACCATGTTGAGCGCCGCGCGGGCGATCTCGTCAAAGCAGGCGAACTCATTGCTGCGCTCAAGGACGATACGCTGCAGCTCGAGAAGCAAAAATGGGAAGCAGAATACCTTAAAGTCGAAAAGGAATATCAACAAGCACTGGCAGAAAGGGATCGATCAAAGTTGAGTATTTTCCGCGCCAAGCTCGACCAGCTGGAGGCTGAGCGACAGCTCGCCATTGAGAAGCTCACACGTGCGCAACTCACTGCACCTTTTGACGGGATAATCGTCAGCGGCGACTTGAGCCAGTCGCTCGGCGCTCCGGTGAAAACCGGAGAGGTGCTTTTCGAGGTCGCCCCGCTCAACAATTACCGGGTCATCGTGGAAATTGACGAATTCGACATGCAGGGCTTGAGCACGGGTAACCAGGGCCGCTTGATTATGGCGGCACTGCCGAACAAACCGCTTGATGTCGCGCTGGACCAATTCATTCCGGTTGCCGTTGCCGAAGATGGCCGAAATTTCTTCCGTACCGAAGCTACCATCTCGGGCGATGCATCTGACCTCAGGCCCGGCATGCGCGGTGTCGCCAAAATCCAGGTAGGCCAGCGCAGCCTGTTGTGGATCTGGACCCATTCCGTGGTTGACCGGGTTCGCCTGTGGGCATGGTCAATAGGCTTATAGAGGTGTGGCAGCATTAATACTTCAAACAGCCAAACGGATGTAGCGGATCCTCAGGAAAATTCTGCTGCCCTCACGAATACGGCGACCGCAACCAACCCCAACTGGCCTCAGCTCGAACGCCTGCGCCCTCGCCTGCATTCGCATATCCACATCTATCCGCAGAAGTTTCGTGGTGATGCATGGTATATCCTGCACGACAAAAGCAGTGGTCGCCACCTGCGTTTCAATTCGAGCGCCTATTCCTTTATAGCCAAGATCGATGGCGATCACTCAGTGGGCGAAATTCATCAATCGCTGAACAAAAAGCTGGGCGAGGCAGCCCCGAGTGCCGATGATATTTCAGTGATCATGTCGCAATTGCTTTCTATAGAAGCAGTGCGCAGCGCTTCAACCAGCACTGAACATATTTTCGATCGTTACAAGCGCAATCGCAAACAGAAAAAACAACGCGCTTTAGCCAACCCGCTTGCGATCAAGGCGCCTTTGTTCGACCCTGACCAACTGCTCAACAAACTCATACCGTTTGTAAGGCCGTGTTTTACGCCTGCAGCAGGTTGCGTGTGGCTTTTTGCTGTTCTATCCGCCTGTCTTTTGGCGTTGAGCAACTTTTCCGCACTCAGCGCAGCTGTTAACAGCGATATATTTGCACCCGGCAATATCGTTGCAATGGCGCTGCTGTTTGTACTCATCAAGGTAGTTCACGAGTTTGCCCACGCCTTCACAGTGAAGATGTGGGGCGGTGAAGTCCATGAAATGGGTATTACGCTGCTTGTTCTCATGCCTATCCCCTACGTCGACGCTTCTGCGTCCGCAAGCTTTCGGGACAAGAACAAACGCATGCTGGTTAGTGCTGCGGGCATAGCATCTGAACTTTTTATCGCATCGATTGCATTATTTGTCTGGCTCGCCGTAGAGCCGGGGCTGGTAAAAGACACTGCGCTAAATACCCTGCTGATTGCCAGCGTATCGACGCTGCTCTTCAATGCAAATCCGCTGCTGCGCTTCGACGGATACTACATTCTGCAGGACTTCGCGGAAATACCGAATCTCTATTCCCGCGCTGGCAAGTACTATCTTTACCTGATCCAGCGCTACCTGTTTGGCCTCGATTCCGCACGCTCACCGGTAACCGCTGCTGGTGAACGCCGCTGGTTTGCCACTTATGGCCTGGCTGCTTTCTTTTACCGCTTCATTATCCTGTTTACCATCGTGATGTTCCTGGCCGAAGAATACCTGGTAGTTGGTGTTGCACTGGGCTGCTGGGCCGTAATCATGCAAATTCTCCTGCCGCTTGGCAAAGGATTGCGCTATCTGCAAGCCAGCCCTGCGCTGGCGGGCAAGCGCAAACGCGCGATCCGGGTATCCGGGGCAATGACCGCGGTTATTCTTGCCAT
>JBATGO010000074.1:0-4823 GCA_049665845.1 Pseudomonadales bacterium
CAGATTCGGCTGCGCTTCCTGCCTGTGACAATAACCTGATCAGTATCCAGGAAGTAAACCAGTTAGAAAGTGAATGCATGTTCATGGCTGTAAATGCTTCACTGCAATATTTATTTATTTAGCAAGGTAATCATAGCAATTGTGTGTTCTCTATCGGCGCGTAGCTTGCCAAATTACGGAGATACATCTTATCGTGGCGGGTTTAATAGGTGCGCTAGCGGGTTACTGGATTGGTGGCTTCTGGTTAGCGCTGGCCGGCTTTTTTATTGGGCGACTGTTCGGAAAAGGGCTCGCGCAATCCGTGCAGCATGGTTTTAAAGCGCAGCCGCAAGACAATGATCTCTTCTTTTATACAGTGTTCAGCTTGCTGGGCGCATTGGCTAAAGCTGATGGGCGGGTGAGTGAAAATGAAATTGCCCATGCCGAGGGATTGATGGCCAGGCTGGGAATCAGTGGAGACAGGCGCGAGGCTGCTATCGCTTGCTTCAAGCGAGGTG
This sequence comes from Pseudomonadales bacterium, assembly GCA_049665845.1. Lineage (GTDB taxonomy): Bacteria > Pseudomonadota > Gammaproteobacteria > Pseudomonadales > UBA7434 > UBA7434. Next base: position 498 of record JBATGO010000074.1, read on the forward strand.
CGAGCGCAGATTTCTCATTACCACAAGCTGTGCAGGAGTTTGCGTCAGCCAGTCGCTTCCGGCCTGATTTGAAGCGCAACTTGCTCGTGTTTCTGGTCGAGATGGCAATGGCAGATGCTGATCTGCACGAAGCAGAAGCAAATCTCCTGCGCCGCGTAGCCAGCGAGCTGCATATCGAGCCTCGCAGTTTCGAGCAGCTACTGGCCATGCTTACTGCGCAACATAACTTCGCGGATTCGCAGCGCAGTGCGTCAAATGCGGATGCCGTGTCAAAAGCTTATCAAGCATTGGGCGTTCACGCCTCAGCTAGCGATAAGGAAGTCAAGCGCGCCTACCGTAAGCTGGTGAGCCAGTATCATCCTGACAAAATGATTGCCAAAGGCGTGCCCGAAGATATGCTGGCAATGGCCACGGAGAAAACCCAGGAAATCCACGCGTCCTACGAAGTCATAGAAAAATCCCGCAAAGCTTAATGGGGTCAGTGTAAAAACTATTTTTTGTACAACTTCCCCCGGCTCAACAGTTCGCCAAACTTAAAAAGTCCTTATCGCTGCGCGTGCTGTCAGAACTTGTAAGAAAGGCCAGCCATATAAACTATTGGGTCGATTTGAACGTCAACCTTTGCATTCACCGCACCACTAATTGTTGCTTCTGTTTCGATGTCGACATACCAGATTTCCAGCCCGACGCCCCAGTTCTCATTAAGCGCGAAGTCAAAACCGGCTTCTACCGCAAAGCCAAAGGAATCATCCAGGCTTAACCTGGTGCCGGGTAGGGTTGTCTGGTCAGTTTTTTCCTCAAAAAACATTGTGTAGTTAACGCCCACGCCAACTTAGGGCTGGAATTCTGCAGCCGAATCCATAAGATAATAAGGTTGCTGGTAATAATAAGTTAACGCGTTGTAATCAGCAGCATCCAAACGTCCGTAATTCAATACGGAGCAATGCGCCCGGTATCAGCAGCAGACCGTGTCGTTTACACTAATCTGCATCCTCTGCCGCCAGCGCATGTTCATGCCGCAAATCCGGACTGGCGGTTTTCCGGGCTACCACTATGCCCTCTGCATCAACATGAATGGGCTGGCCCAGCGCTTCCGGGGTTACAATCGTCACGCCGTTCCGGGAGACACTGAAGCCCCGGCTCCTGTCAGCCTTCGCATCGAAACCAACCCGTAAACCATCGGGCAACCTTGTGTGCTTTTCGACGATGACTTTACGCAAAGCTACGTTGCGGCCGACCGTGACATCCGCCAATATGATCGAGTCTTCTATGACACTGCCCTCATCGACGTGTACCTTTGGAAATATTATCGAGCGCTTGATCGTGGCCCCGCTAATAATACAGCCACTGGAAACCAGGGAGTCACTGGCTGTGCCGTGTCTGTCTTTTTCATCGAACACAAACTTTGCCGGCGGTAGCTGTGGCAACCGGGTCAGGATTGGCCAGTCATCGTCATAGAGATTCAGCATTGGCACGACCTTGGTCAGGTCCATATTGGCTTCCCAGTAAGCATCGATTGTGCCGACGTCACGCCAGTAAGGGTTGTTGCCGTCCATATTGACGCAGCTATTGATAAATTGATGCGCCTGTACCAGCCCGCGACTGACCAGCGCAGGAATAATATCCTTGCCGAAGTCATGGCTTGAATTGACGTCTGCCGCATCCAGGGCGAGTTCCTGCAGCAGGAATTGTGTATCGAATACGTAAACACCCATGCTGGCAAGCGCATGAGTTTTGCAGTCGGGAAGGGGTACGGGGTTCTCGGGTTTTTCACTAAAAGCGGCGACGCGGCCATCTTCTTCGATAGACATGATGCCGAAATCACTTGCCTGCTCGAGCGGTACGGCATGGCAGGCTACCGATACGGGCCTTCCGCTGGCTACGTGTTCGGCCAGCATCACGGAATAGTCCATCTTGTAGACGTGATCGCCGCCGAGGATAAGTACGTGATCTGGCCCCGCTTCGCGCATCAGCCCCTGGTTTTGCCAGACTGCGTTGGCCGTTCCCGTGTACCAGCGCTCTCCCTGCTGTTGCTGCGCTGGCACCACATCCACGTACTCCCCAAGTACGGGCGATAAGAAACTCCAGCCCCGTTCAACATGGCGAATCAAACTCTGTGCCTTGTACTGGGTGAGTACCGCAATTCGCCTGATTCCGGAATTGACGCAGTTTGAAAGCGCGAAATCAATAATTTTGAGGTTGCCAGCAAATGGAACCGCAGGTTTGGCCCGGTAGTCTGTCAGTTCACGCAAACGGCTGCCGCGCCCGCCAGCAAGGACTACGGCATAGGCGCGCTCAGTCAAACGGTGATGTTTGATTGTATTCATAACTCGCCAGCTCCCGGTGCAATTAAGCCTTGCAGCCTGTGACGTATATCCACTGCAAAACGCTCGCTATGCGCGCAAACAATTACTGTCTGTTTACCAAACCGGGCGTACAGGTATACAGGCATGAACTTTTCCGGCCTCGCTTGCCCGTAACGCAACTCACTCAATCAAGAGCTTACATCATGCTAAGCGAAGCAATAAAATTACCGGCTCTCCTGCTCCCATGTCAGCGTCTTGCCGAGCACGGCGCCTGCACCGTCTACAGGGCGGGAGCCGCTCTATTCATCGGGACGCCTGACATTTCAAAAATTTCTCTAGGCTTTTTTACCCGCAGTACTTTTTCTGGCGGTCCCTTTGCCCGAAGCCTTGGTTTGCCGGGACTTTTTAGGTGCGGCTTTTGTTCTGGTTGATTTGCGCTTGGCGGCCGTCTTTTTGCCGGTTGCTTTTTTTCCAGTAGTCTTTTTCTTGCCGGCTTTCTTTTTACCGGCGGGCTTGCCTATTTTTTTCTTCACTTTATTTAGTGCTTTATCGATGTGCAAGGCGTGAGACAGGTGATCGCGAGCCTTTGCTAGATCATCCAGGACTAGCGCAAGATCCTTGCGAAGCTGTGCAGCCTGTTTATTGGCCTGGTCACGCATTTTTTTCAGATTCCTGACCTGTTTTTTCAGCTCCCGGCTCGTTTTAGTCGATGCTGTTTTGGCCAGTTTTTCAGATTTCTTTTTGAGTTGCTTGCCGGCGCGCTCGGCCTGCGCTTTGGCCTTGTCAAGATCTCTGCGAGCCTTTTTGCGTTGCTGGTCGAGTTTGGTTGTGGCGCGTTTCGCTGATTTCAAAAAATCCGACCTTGTTTGCTGCAGGGATTTTTCAAGCTCCGTGAGTTTTTTGTTCATAGTGGTTTCTCCAATAATTGTCGTTTCGCGATCACTTTCAATATCTTGCCAAAGTACAAACCTAAACCAGAAGCAATCTTTCCAGTTTACTACATATGTTTTCTTTTTTGTCAGGTTATTGTTTTGTTCTTGTCTGGCACAATCCGTGCGAGGAATTTTTGTGCGCAGGCTAACGGACAATGCCTTGCACAGGTTCGGTGCTTCTCCCGACCTGCCTGATATCATACTGAGCATGGAGGTTTATGAAAGTTGCTAAAAATTTAGTTTTCACTTTTTGTATTCTACACCCGTGCCGCTATAACCAAGCGTAATTGTCAGGAATATGAATTCAGCAAACAACTGCCATCCGTGGATACAAAATCTGCTGCACGCCGATGTCTTTCCTCATCCGGTCAAGGCGCTGCAATTAATCGAAACACATATTTCATGGATTGTGCTAACGGGCGACTTTGCTTATAAAGTCAAAAAGCCTTTGGACCTGGAATTCCTTGATTTTTCAACCCTTGCGCTTCGCAAGTACTATTGCGAGAAAGAGCTGGTGCTAAACCAGCGGTTCTCTGAAGGTTTGTATCTGGAGGTCGTCGAAATAACCGGATCAGGGCTAGATCCGCGTATCGACGGTGATGGAGAGGTATTCGAATACGCTTTGAGGATGCGCCAGTTCGACAACGACTTGCTGCTGGATAATCTTGCCAGCAGCGGCGGGCTTTCTGTGGAAATTACCCATCGGCTCGCTGCGCTCCTGGCCCGGCTGCACGTCCAACTGCCTCCAGCGCAGGAGACGCTCAGCAGGCTGACTGCAGAGCAATATTTTATCGCCGCGACGCAGAATTTTGAGCAAATTCAACAGTACAGCCTGCCAGATGATATTGGTATCAAATTGGAAAAGCTTAAAGAATGGACGCGATCGACATACCAGCGACATCTGCCGACCATGCTTTCACGACAAAAAGAAGGTTTTGTTAAAGACTGTCACGGTGATTGCCATCTCGGCAATATAGTCCTCGTCCACAACGAGGTGACACTATTTGATTGCCTTGAGTTTAATGACAGCTTGAGGCTAATGGACACTATTGCTGAGTCAGCGTTCCTGAGTATGGACTTATGCGCGC
>JBATGO010000075.1:0-5509 GCA_049665845.1 Pseudomonadales bacterium
GTCGACAAGCATTCCCATCCGGTGCGATGGTATACCGGCAGTCGCTTTTGAAGCGGCGTGCAAATGCCCGGCGCGACAGGTGGCTCGCGAAGCCACTTGACTGGCAAAGACGCTTGACTTGCAAAGACGCTTGATTTGCAAAGACCTTTGACTCGCGAAGAAATAGGAAAGCAAGCGCAGTATGCAGTGTGCGCTTGAGCCGCGTATCGCGGCAACGTGCAGCGCAGCCTGCAAGCCAGCCCGGCTGCGACGCTAGATTCGTTGCCGTCAATCTAACGCAATAAACCCGATGAGCGACTCGCTATCCCCGCAGCAACAGCCCACGCGTAGCAGGTTATTGAACTCCAGCCTGGTGGTTGGTTCGATGACCATGCTGTCGCGCGTGCTTGGCCTTGTGCGCGATGTGGTTATCGCACGTTTTTTTGGTGCCAGCGGCAACGCGGACGCGTTTTTTGTAGCGTTTCGAATCCCGCAATTCCTGCGCCGGCTATTTGCCGAAGGCGCTTTTTCGCAGGCCTTTGTGCCGGTACTGGCAGAGTATCGCCACAACAGCGAGGTCGACGGCAACGTGCAGGCGGTGCGCAATTTGCTCGGTGCTGTGTGCGGAGTGCTGGGCGGCACGCTGCTGATGCTAAGCCTGCTGGTGGTACTCGCAGCACCGCTGGTGGCCATGTTGTTTGCACCAGGTTTTGTCAACCAGCCGGAAAAGTTTGCGCTGACCGTATCGATGCTGCGCATAACTTTTCCCTACCTGCTGCTGATATCGCTGACCGGCTTCGCCGGCGCGATTCTCAACAGCTACGATCGTTTTGCGGTACCGGCGTTTACCCCGGTGTTGCTGAATATCGCCCTGATCAGCGCTGCGCTGTGGCTTACGCCCATGCTGGCGGAGCCTGTGTTTGCACTGGCCTGGGGAGTACTGATCGCCGGCTTCGCACAGTTGTTGTTCCAGCTGCCCTTTCTTGCGCGGCTTGAATTGTTGCCGCGACCATACTGGCAGCCTTCACACGAAGGCGTGCGCAGGATAATGCGGCTGATGTTACCGGCAATCTTTGGCGTATCGGTCAGCCAGATTAACCTGTTACTCGATACCGTACTCGCTTCCTTCCTGCCCACGGGCAGTGTTTCCTGGCTCTACTATTCCGATCGCCTCGCCGAGCTGCCATTAGGTGTGTTTGGCATCGCCATCGCTACCGTGATCCTGCCCGGATTATCACGCATACATATACAGGATGCCGGTGGCACTGAGCTGGTCGCGAGCTGGCAGCGTTTCGCTGCGACGCTTGATTGGGCACTGCGTTGTATTGTGCTTATCGCGCTGCCCGCTACCGTCGCACTGCTGGTTCTGGCTGAACCGATCCTGTACCTGTTGTTCCAGTATGAAGCGATGCAGGTGCAAGACGTGCAAATGTCGGCATTGAGCTTGCGCGCGTACGCGCTGGGATTGCTGGCTTTCATGTCGATCAAGGTGCTGGCGACCGGATATTATTCCCGGCAGGACATGAAAACGCCGGTGCGCATCGGCATTATCGCAATGGTGGCGAATATGGCGCTTAACCTGGTGCTGGTTGCGATATTGCATTTCTACTGGCAAGTAGGTCACGTCGGCCTCGCACTGGCAACGTCGCTGTCAGCGATGTTAAACGCGCTGCTTCTATACAGGGGTCTTAAAATTGCGGGCAGGCAAAATGGCCTGTCGGGGTCGCTGCTTGGCGGAGGCTATTGGCGGCTGGTACTGCGCATTGCGGTGGCGACCGCAACGATGGGTCTTGTACTGCAATTCATGCTGCCGTCGTCCGGGCTTTGGGCTGCAGCCGATTTCTGGTGGCGACTACAACAGGTCGCGATGCTTTGTGCTGTCGGTTTGCTGGTGCTGGCTGCAGGGTTGGTGTTGAGCGGCGTGCGTCCACGGCATTTTCACGATCGATCCACTTTGTATTAGCGCACTTGCCCTGGCGACCGGCGCGGTGGCTGTTCTCCTGAATTGCTCACTGCCCGGGCAGGCGAATAGTTCACAGTGCCGCGTTAACCGGTGATTCTGTGGTTATAATTCCGCCCTTTGATTCACCTGAATCGCCACAGTGGCGGTTCGTCTGCCAAAGTTTACCCAAGTTGCGTACGGCGTTTGTCGTCGTTGCGCAGCGTGACAGCAGGGCTCAGCATTGCGCATCATTCGCGGCCTTCACAATCTCGGCTGCTTCAGTGGAGAACTGGCTGCGGGCTGCGTCGCCACGCTGGGTGCTTTTGACGGTTTGCACCTCGGTCATCGTGCGGTGCTGGGCCAGTTGATGCAGGAGTCGCAGCGGCGCCAGCTTCCCTCTGTGGTTGTGATTTTCGAGCCGTTGCCGCGGGAATATTTTGCGCCGCTGCAGGCGCCGGCACGCTTGATGAGCTTGCGCGAAAAGGCCGAGGGACTCGACCAGCTGGGGGTCGATTTTCTGCTGGTGGTACGCTTCAATGCAAGGCTGAGAAATATGGAAGCAGCCGCCTTTATCGAAAGCGTATTTATTGCCGGGCTCAACGTCGCGCACTTGATATTGGGTGACGACACGCATTTTGGCCGCGGCGGCAAGGGTGATATCGAACTGCTGCGCAGTTATGGCCAGGCGCATAATTTCGATGTTGTATCGACCAGCACCTGTGCTGTCGACGGCGCGCGAGTTTCCAGTTCGCTCATTCGCGAGATGCTTGAGGCTGGTGAATTTGACCGTGCAGAAAAGTTGCTGGGTGGGCCGTACACAATTTCCGGCAAGGTTATTTACGGCAAGCAACTGGGGCGCTCGCTGGGTGCGCCAACTGCAAATATTGCCTTGCACCGGCTTCGCGCGGCGATGGCAGGTGTGTACGCGGTTGAGGTAAGAACCAGGCTAAAAGGCGGTGCACGCGGCTCGGGGCAAACTGAACGCTGGCAGCGCGGTGTAGCCAATGTGGGTACGCGCCCCACTGTCGATGAAGGCATCGAGGCAATTCTGGAAGTGCATTTGCTCGACTTTAAAGCCGACCTTTATGGTTCGCGACTGGATGTTCGATTCAGGCACCGGATTCGCGACGAAGTGCGATTTGAGTCACTGCAGTTACTCCAGCAACAGATAGCTCAGGATTTTATTGCGGCCAGGGCCTGGTTTGACACGAACGGGATTGTCTAGCTATTCGCATAAACCTGGCAACAGAAAGCAGCGCAGATTTTAAGTCGCACTATGCAATAGCCATGTCTCGGCGCGCTGCTTTCATGACACTGATTTTTCCATGACGGGTACTGAATTTAACTACGATGAGCGATGATAAAGATCGTTACAAGCACACGCTGAACCTGCCAAAGACCGGCTTTCCTATGAAAGCCAACCTGGCACAGCGTGAGCCTGCGCGGCTGAAAAGCTGGTATGAAAAAAAAATATACCAGCAAATAAGGAAAAAATTTTCCGGCCGGGAAAAATTCATCCTGCACGATGGCCCGCCGTATGCAAATGGCGATATCCATATCGGCCACGCGGTTAACAAGATTCTCAAGGATATTGTGGTCAAGGCGAAAACGCTGCAGGGTTTCGATGCACCCTACGTGCCCGGCTGGGATTGCCATGGGTTACCCATCGAACACAAGGTGGAAACCAAAGTTGGCAAGGCGGGCACCAAACTCAGCTTCGCCGCGTTCCGGGAAAAATGTCGCGCTTACGCGAAGCGACAGGTCGACGGTCAGCGCAAGGATTTCATCCGGCTTGGCGTGCTGGGCGACTGGGATCGCCCGTACCTGACCATGGACTTTGCAACGGAAGCGAATATTGTGCGGGCGCTTGGCACAATCATTGAGCGCGGTCACCTGGTGCGCGGCTTCAAGCCGGTGTACTGGAGTGTGGTCGGCAGTTCTGCGCTGGCCGAGGCTGAAGTTGAATACCAGGACAAGCAGTCCTTCGCTATCGATGTCGCCTTCGCAGTGGATGACATTGCGAAAGTGAAAGCCGCTGTTCCCGGGCTTGCGGGTGAAGGCGAGGTATCGGTTGTTATCTGGACCACTACGCCGTGGACCTTGCCTGCCAACCAGGCGGTAGCGCTGCACCCCGAGCTTGAATACGCGGTGCTTGCCTGCAAGCTTGAGTGCGCCGGCGGTAATCCCGTGCGTCTACTGCTTGCTGAGGCGCTGGTTGAACAGGTGGCGGCTCGCTACAGGCTGCAGGAATGGAACATCGTGGGTCGATGCAAGGGGAGTGAACTGGAGGGATTACAGCTAAAGCACCCGTTCTACGAGCGCATAGTGCCGGTCGTTCTCGGTGAACATGTCACTACCGAAGCGGGCACGGGCTGTGTGCATACGGCACCCGATCACGGTATGGATGATTTCCAGGTCGGTCTGCGTTATGGCATCGGTACGCTTAACCTGGTCGATGCCAACGGCATATATTCCGACGCAACGGAAATTTTTTCCGGTCAGCATGTTTACAAGGTTGACCAGCCCATCGTCGACCTGCTGCGTGAACGCGGCAGGCTTTGCGCGGAAGAAAAAATCACGCACAGCTTTCCACACTGCTGGCGTACCAAAACCCCGCTGATATTTCGTGCGACGCCGCAATGGTTTATCAGCATGAGCGAAAAGGGTTTGCTCGATGCCGCACAGAAGGCCTGTGATTCGGTGCAGTGGGTGCCGGGCTGGGGCAGGGCGCGCATCGATGCGATGCTGGCAAGCAGTCCCGATTGGTGTATATCAAGGCAGCGTACCTGGGGCGTGCCGCTTACGCTGTTTGTGCATCGCCAGTCGCAGGAACTGCACCCCGATAGCGTTGCGCTTATCGAGCAAGTCGCGCAAAAGATTGCGTTGCAAGGCATAGAGGCATGGTTTGACCTGGATCCCGCGGAATTACTGGGCGACGATGCCGACGCATATGAAAAAGTCACCGATACGCTGGATGTGTGGTTTGACTCAGGTGTTACGCATTACTCTGTGCTGCAGCAGCGAGCGGAGTTACAGAATCCTGCCGACCTCTACCTCGAAGGTTCAGACCAACATCGAGGCTGGTTCCAGTCTTCGCTAAAAACCGCGATTGCGATGTACGGCAAGCCGCCTTACAAGGCTGTTTTGACTCACGGCTTTACCGTAGACGCGGAGGGCAAAAAAATGTCCAAGTCGGCGGGCAATATTGTCGCGCCGCAATCGGTGATGAATGAGCTGGGCGCTGACGTGCTTCGACTATGGGTCGCCGCTACCGATTTTAGTTCCGAGATGTCTGTTTCGGATGAAATCCTCAAGCGTGTAGCAGACTCTTACCGGCGCATTCGCAATACTGCGCGATTTTTGCTTTCCAACCTGGAAGGGTTTGATCCTGCACAGCATCTGCTGCCAGCCGATGAATTGCTGTTACTTGACCGCTGGATAATTTCGCGTGCAGCGCAATTGCAAAAAATTATCGTCGACGCCTATAACGAATACCAGTTCCATCTTGTTTACCAGAAAGTCCATAATTTTTGTGTTGTTGAGCTCGGTGGCATTTATCTCGATATCATCAAGGACAGGCAGTACACG
>JBATGO010000076.1:0-1979 GCA_049665845.1 Pseudomonadales bacterium
GCTTCGGGATACGCCGTAAATAGGCAGGCTCGAATGAATGCGCGATGTCACCAGCGGTGTATTGCCCGACTCCGACAGGCAGACGATTGCAGAAAGTCCCTTGAGATGATTGGCCGCGTACATGGTCGACATCGCGATACACTCATCGATGGTGCTGAACATGTGTTCGACACGATAATTCGACATACTCATGGTGGGGTGCTTTTCCGCACCAAGCGCGGTTTCTGCCATGGCGCGCACAACCCTGGCCGGATCCGCGCCAGTTGCGGTCTCGCCTGAAAGCATCACCGCGTCAGTGCCATCGAGTACGGCGTTTGCGACATCAAACACTTCGGCACGGGTCGGTACCGGCTCGGTAATCATCGACTCCATCATTTGCGTCGCAGTGATAACCGGCTTGTTTGACATACGTGCGAAGTAAATAATTTTCTTCTGCACGCCCACCAGTTGCGCGTCGCCGATCTCAACACCGAGATCACCGCGTGCGACCATCACGCCATCAGAGGCGTCAATAATCTCCTGCAGGCTTGCGTCGGTTTCGACCACTTCAGCCCGCTCGATCTTGGCAATAATCCGCGCGTCACTGTTGGCCTTTTGCAAAGCATCGCGTACTGGCGCAAGGTCTGCACCCCTTACTGGAAATGAAACTGCGACATATTCAAGGTCGTTCTCAATAATACATTGCAGGTCATCCAGGTCCTTGCCGGTTATCGCATCGGCAGCGAGACCACCGCCGAGCCGGTTGATACCCTTGCGCGAACGCAGCTTGCCCGCCTGCGTAACAATGCAGTGTACGTCTGCGTTTTCTACCTTTTCAATTTGCAGCCGAATGCGGCCATCATCGAGCAGCAGGATATCGCCCGGCGCAACCGACTCTGGCAAGGGCTTGTAAGTGACGTGCACGCGTCCGGCACTGTTGTCTGCGCTGTCCTTGTCAAGCGTCAATACAAGCTTGTCATCTATTGCCAGGTTCATTGAATCCTGCTGCAATTCACCAATGCGAATCTTGGGGCCCTGCAAATCGCCGAGAATACCTATGTAGCGACCGCGCAGCAGCGCCTGCTCTCTTACCGTGGCAATATTCTTGCGGTGATCGTCGTGACTGCCGTGGGAGAAATTGAGACGAAATATATTTACCCCGGCGTCAATCATCTCGGCAATCACTTTGGCGCTGCTCGATGCCGGCCCGAGTGTTGCAACTATCTTGGTACGCCTGCGTTGTGTTGTCATATTTATAGGGGTATTGATTTCCGTAAATGAATAAAACCATGTTAGCAATGCTTGCGCATACGCCGCTGCTTTGCAATGTAGGGTATCGCGCTGCCAGGCGTAGCATCGCCAGGCAGTAACACTGCACAACCGCTCAAACTGAGGCCTAGCCGACCTGAATAGCCTGCTCTGCTATTTTGCGCGACCAGATTGCAGGTCCGGTCTGGTGCACAGACTCACCTTTTGAATCGACTGCGACCGTAACAGGCATATCCTGCAATTCGAACTCATAAACCGCTTCCATGCCCAGTTCGGGGAATGCAACCACTTCAGCATGCTTGATCGCTTGCGAGACGAGATAGGCCGCACCGCCCACCGCCATCAGGTAAACCGCCTTGTTATCGCGAATCGCTTCGATTGCCACCGGTCCGCGCTCTGCCTTGCCAATCATGCCCAGCAAACCGGTTTGCTCGAGCATGGTGCGGGTGAACTTGTCCATACGCGTGGCAGTCGTGGGCCCTGCTGGCCCCACCACCTCGTCGCGTACCGGGTCGACCGGCCCAACGTAATAGATAAATCGCCCGCTCAAATCCACCGGCAGCTTTTCACCGCGATCGACCATGTCGACCATTTTTTTGTGCGCCGCATCGCGGCCGGTAAGCATCTTGCCCGAAAGCAACAGGGTTTCACCCGGCTGCCAGCAGGTAACGTCGGCTGCAGTAACGGTATCGAGATTGACACGGCGCACATCATCGCCAATCTCCCAGCTC